>NZ_MEGA01000106.1:0-6773 GCF_001725695.1 Microbacterium sp. SCN 71-21 | reverse complement strand
CAGCGAGCGTCCGAGCCGGGTATACGACGCGCTCGACTCCGAGGTCGTCTTCTGCATGTCGCAGGTGCAGGGGGCGTCGCTGCTGCCGACCGCTCTGATCGCCGACGAGCACGAGCGGTTGCTCGCCCTCATCGAGGCGGGTGACGGGGATGCCGCGGCCGCCCTGCTGCGCGAGCATCTCGCCCGCGCGCGCGAGCGCCTCGTCGAGCGTCTGGGCGGCGAGCCCGGTCCCGAGGCGCGCAGCTGACGCTCGCCCAAACTTGAGCCAACTCATATCAAGTTGTGTTTGACGTCGTCGCGGCGTCGGCGTACCCTTGAGTCATCGCGACTCAACCCCGTTGATCGCGAGACGACGTGAACACCGGCGGATGGCGACATCCGCCCCTCTGAAGGAGAGACACATGCCCCGTGCAGTGGGAATCGACCTCGGGACGACCAACTCGGTCGTCTCTGTCCTCGAGGGTGGCGAGCCGAAGGTCATCGCCAACGCCGAGGGCTTCCGCACGACCCCCTCGGTCGTCGCATTCACCAAGGACGGCGAGGTGCTCGTCGGCGAGACCGCGAAGCGCCAGGCCGTCACCAACGTCGACCGCACCATCACCTCGGTCAAGCGCCACATGGGCACCGACTGGAAGACGCAGGCGATCGACGGCAAGGCCTACACGCCGCAGGAGGTGTCGGCGCGCATCCTGCAGAAGCTGAAGCGCGACGCCGAGCAGTACCTCGGCGACTCGGTCTCGGACGCGGTCATCACCGTGCCCGCCTACTTCAACGACGCCGAGCGCCAGGCCACGAAGGAGGCCGGTGAGATCGCGGGCCTCAACGTGCTGCGCATCATCAACGAGCCGACCGCCGCGGCCCTCGCCTACGGCCTCGACAAGGGCAAGGAGGACGAGCTCATCCTCGTCTTCGACCTCGGTGGCGGCACGTTCGACGTGTCCCTGCTCGAGGTGGGCAAGGACGACGACTTCTCCACCATCCAGGTGCGCGCCACTGCCGGCGACAACCGGCTCGGCGGCGACGACTGGGACCAGCGGGTCGTCGACTACCTGATCAAGCAGTTCAAGGACACCACCGGCGTGGATGTCTCGGGCGACAAGATCGCGCTGCAGCGCCTTAAGGAGGCCGCGGAGCAGGCCAAGAAGGAGCTGTCGAGCTCGAACTCGACCAGCGTCAACCTGCCCTACCTCTCGCTCACCGACTCGGGCCCCGTGTCGCTGTCGGAGACGCTCTCGCGCGCCAAGTTCGAGGACCTCACGAAGGACCTCCTCGACCGCACCAAGAAGCCGTTCACCGACGTCATCGCCGAGGCCGGCATCAAGGTCGAGGACATCGACCACGTCGTGCTCGTCGGCGGATCGACCCGCATGCCCCAGGTCACCGAGCTCGTCAAGAAGCTCACCGGCGGCCAGGAGCCCAACAAGGGCGTGAACCCGGACGAGGTCGTCGCCGTCGGCGCCGCCCTGCAGGCCGGTGTCCTCAAGGGTGAGCGCAAGGACGTGCTGCTCATCGACGTCACCCCCCTGAGCCTCGGCATCGAGACCAAGGGCGGCATCATGACCAAGCTCATCGAGCGCAACACGGCCATCCCGACCAAGCGCAGCGAGACCTTCACCACCGCCGACGACAACCAGCCGTCGGTGGCGATCCAGGTCTTCCAGGGTGAGCGCGAGTTCACCCGCGACAACAAGCCGCTCGGCACCTTCGAGCTCACCGGCATCGCGCCGGCTCCGCGCGGCATCCCGCAGATCGAGGTCACCTTCGACATCGACGCCAACGGCATCGTGCACGTGTCCGCGAAGGACAAGGGCACCGGCAAGGAGCAGTCGATGACGATCACCGGCGGCTCGTCGCTGCCGAAGGACGACATCGAGCGCATGGTGCGCGAGGCCGAGGAGCACGCCGCCGAGGACAAGAAGCGTCGCGAGTCGGCCGAGGTGCGCAACCAGGCCGAGACGCTCTCGTACTCGATCGAGAAGCTCATCGCCGAGAACGCCGAGAAGCTGCCCGCCGAGGTCAAGGACAGCGTGCAGGCCGACGTCGACGCGCTGAAGGCGGCCCTCGCCGGCGAGGACGACGACGCGGTGAAGGCGGCGTTCGACACCCTCAACCAGAGCCAGGGCAAGCTCGGCGAGGCGATCTACCAGGCCTCGCAGGCCGCCGGTGAGACCGCCGACCCGACGGCCACCGACGCCGGCAACGGCGAGGTGCCCAACCCCGACGAAGACGTCATCGACGCCGAGGTGGTCGACGACGAGGACGAGAAGAAGTAAGACGGACACATGACTGAGAACAACGTCGACCGGCCGGAAGGCGACGACGAGGTTCAGCCCGACCGGGTGGAGTCGGAGGCGCAGGCCTCCGACTCCGTCGCAGACGAGGCGGAGCTGACGATCGACGACATCCTGAACGCCGTGCAGTCCGATGAGGCCGCGGTGGCCGAGGCATCCGCCGAAGACCACGACCTGCTGCTCGACCTCAAGCGCGTGCAGGCGGAGTACGCCAACTACCGCCGGCGCACCGAGGAGCAGCGCGAGACCGAGATCGAGCGCGCCAAGGGATCGGTCGCGAAGGGCTTGTTGCCCGTGCTCGACGACCTCGACCGCGCCGAGAAGCACGGTGATCTCGCCGAGGGCACCCCCTTCGCGCAGATCGCCGAGAAGCTGCGCGGCGTCGCCGAGCGCATCGGCCTCGTCACCTACGGCGCGGCGGGCGAGGTGTTCGACCCGCAGCAGCACGAGGCGATCTTCCAGCAGCCGACCCCCGGCGCGACCGAGACGACGGTCCTCGAGGTCGTCGAGGTGGGTTACCGCCTCGGCTCGATCGAGCTGCGACCCGCCAAGGTCGTCGTCGCCGTTCCGGCGGAGTAGGAGGCACAGGTGGCGAGCCAGGACTGGTTCGACAAGGACTTCTACGCCGTGCTCGGCGTCTCGAAGGACGTGTCGGAGGCCGATCTCAAGAAGACGTACCGCAAGCTCGCGCGCCAGTACCACCCCGACTCGAACCAGGGCGATGCGAAGGCGGAGGCCAAGTTCAAGGAGGTCAGCGAGGCGTACGCCGTGCTGAGCGATCCGGAGCAGCGCGCCGAGTACGACCAGATCCGCGCGATGGGGTCGGGTGCTCGCTTCACCGCGGGCGGCGCCGGCGCCGGCGGCTTCGAGGACGTGTTCTCGATGTTCGGCCAGGGCCGCGGCGCCCCCCGGGGCGGTGCGGGCGGGTTCGACGACTTCTACAGCGTCTTCAACCAGCCCGGCGGCGGCTTCGGCACCGGGTCGTTCGGCCGTTCGTCGGGCGGGTTCCGCGGTTTCGGCGGTCCGACCCGAGGGGCGGATGTCACGGCCCGCACGACGCTCGACTTCGTCACCGCCGCGGCGGGCGACACCATCACCCTGCAGGGTGAGGACGGTGCGCCGTTCAAGGTGAAGATCCCCGCGGGCGTCGCCGACGGCCAGAAGATCCGGCTGCGCGGCCGCGGCCGCCCGTCGCCCGACGGCGGCGAGGCGGGTGACATCGTCGTGCAGGTCACCGTGCGGCCGCATCCGGTCTTCACCCGCGATGGGCTGAACCTGCGCCTCTCGGTGCCGGTGACGTTCACCGAGGCGGCGCTCGGCGCGACGATCGAGGTGCCGACGCTCGGTGGCGAGATCGTGAAGCTGCGGGTCGCGCCCGGCACCCCGTCGGGGCGCGTGCTGCGCGTCAAGGGCCGCGGCATCACGACCGCGAAGGGCACCGGCGACCTGCTCGCCGAGGTGCAGATCGCGGTTCCCGCGCACCTGGATGACGACGCCCGTGCGGCGCTCGAACGCTTCCGCGAGTTCGAGCCGAAGGAGAACCCGCGCGCAGATCTGGTGGCGAAGGCCCGGTCATGAGCGAGCAGATCGACGAGGATGCCCCGATCTTCGCGATCGCGACGGCTGCCGAACTGAGCGGCATGCACCCTCAGACGCTGCGCCAGTACGACCGGCTCGGCCTCGTCGTGCCCGACCGCACCAAGGGCGGGTCGCGGCGCTATTCGCTGCGTCACGTCGAGCAGCTGCGCGAGGTCGCGCGCCTGTCGGCCGACGGCATGAGCCTGCCGGCGATCGCGCGCATCGTGTCACTCGAGAACCGCGTGCGCGACCTCACGCTGCGGGTGCGCGACCTCGAACAGGCGCTGCGCGCCGAGCTCGACAAGCGCGCCCGGGTCTTCGCGGCCGGCTCCACCGGCTCGGTCGTCACGATCCGCCAGGGCACGCGCGTGCGCCGCGCGACCGACGTCGTGATCTGGCGCCCGCGCCGGGAGCTGCCCCACCGCGACGACGAACGGGACTGACCCTCGCACCCGCAGGGGTGCGATGCTCAGCCGAGTGCGGCGTAGGCGCGGGTGACGTAGTCGATCGAGCGATCGGAGCCGATGACGCTCGCCGCCATGCGGTTCATGACGTACGCGAAGGTCATGCGCCGGTCGAGGTCGCAGATGACGAGCGAGCCGCCCCATCCGCCCCAGAAGGCGATGCGGTGATCGCCCGGCAGCCACGGAGTCGACACCGGGTGCGGCAGCGCCCACCCGAGCCCGAACCGCAACGGCAGCCGCAGCACCAGATCGGTGCTGTCGGTGGGGTGCGCGAACACCGCGTCGACCACCGCCGGTGACAGCAGGCGGGTGCCCTCGACGAGGCCGCCCTGCGCGAGCATCTGGTTCATGCGCGCGAGCGCGCGGGCGTTGCCGGTTCCGCCGGACCCGCCGATGCCGGCGGCCCGCCACTCCCGCGTCCAGCTGTCCCGCGCCCCGAGGATCGGCCCGCTGTATGCCCGGGTCGCGATCGACCCCGGCTCGGGCCGTGACGCCGGGTCGCGCGGCACGCGCGGCGGCGGCACGACGAGGCTCACGCGGTTCTCCTCGCTCTCCGGCAGCCCCAGCCAGAAGTCCGCGCCGAGCGGGTCGGCGAGCTCCTCCGCGACGAACCGGCCGAGAGGGCGCCCGTCGATGCGCCGCACGACCTCACCGATCAGGTGGCCGAAGCACACGAGTGCGTAGCCGGACTGCGAGGTGCCCGGGGCGAACCAGGGTTCCTGGGCCGCGAGGCGGGCGGCCGCGGCATCCTGATCGAGGATGTCCGACACCGTCACCGGCTGCTCCCAGGCGGGCACACCGGCCGTGTGGTCGAGCAGTTGCCGCACCGTGATGTGCGCCTTGCCGGCCGCCGCGAACTCGGGCCAGTAGCGCGCCACCGGGGCGGCGAGGTCGAGCCGGCCGCGCTCGACGAGCTGCAGCGCCGCGAGGGCGGTGACGGTCTTCGAGTTCGACCAGGTGTTCGTGATCGTGTCGGCGCCCCACGGCACCGTGCCGGCGGGGTCGGACCAGCCGCCCCAGAGGTCGACGACCACCTCGTCGTCGACGATGACGCACAGCGAGCCGCCGAGCTCCTCGCCGGAAGCCAGGTTGCGGGCGAAGGCGTCCCGCACGCCGGCGAAGGATGCCGCCGCGAACCCGTCGATCTCGCCGGGAGGTGCTGCGGGGGTTCCGGCGGTGTCGCTCACCCGGTCAGTCTTCCACGCCTCCGGCGGCGACCCGGTGCTGCAGCTGGGCGATCAGGTCAAGCTTGTCGAGCACCGGCTCGGGGATGACGAACGGGTAGAGGTCGTGCTTGCCCATCGCGCGGTTCATCATGTTCAGTGCGGTGGCCAGCGGCATCCAGATGAGCCTCACGACCTCGCTGAACCGCGGTGCCGAGCGGATGTCGCCGACCGCTGCGAGCGCGTAGGCGCGGGCCGTCTCGACACTGTCGCAGATGTGGAGGAAGTGCGCCCACGTCTCAGCGAAGTCCTCGAAGGGGTGCATGGTGGCGTAGGCGGAGATGAACGAGGCCTCCCACCCGGCAGGCGCACCGTCGGCGTAGTGACGGTCGAGGGCCTCGCCGTAGTCGGCGCGCTCATCGCCGAACAGCTCGCGGGAGCGGGCGACGAGGTCGTCGTCCCGCAGGAACCGCCACTGGATGTAGTGCCCGACCTCGTGCCGCAGGTGCCCGAGCATCGTGCGGTAGGTCTCGCCGAGCTGCGCGCGCACGCTCTCGCGGTGCGCGTCGTCGGCCTCGGCCAGGTCGATCGTGACGACCCCGTCGTCGTGCCCCGTGACCACCGGCGCCGTCTCGCTCGAGAGCAGGTCGAAGCAGAGCCCGTCGATCGCGTCTGCGCTCTTCGGCACCACCGGCACCCCGAGGCGGTCTAGCTCGAAGACGAGGTAGCGCTTCGCGCGCTCGGCGTCCACGAGGTAGGCCAGGCCCGCGGCATCCGCATCGTTCGGACGCGTGCGCGTCAGATCGCATGCCGCGCACTGCCCGCCCTCGAGAGGGGCGAGCCAGGTGCATCCGGTGAGCGCGAGGTTGCGGCACACGTGCGAGACGAGCCCCGCCGCGTCGACATAGCGGCCCGCCGCGTCGACGGGCACGATGTCGGCCTCGCCGCGGGAGAAGCCGAGGCCCGTGCCGCAGGTCACGCAGACAGAGTTCTCGAAGAACAGACGGGAGCCGCACACACGGCAGGCGAAGGCCTTCACGCGACGATGGTGTCACATCCGGATGCCGCGGCCCGGGGCTTGCGCCCGGCCCCCGTCTGCGGCAGCCCGTCGCCCTGTGCCGTGGCTGCTGCCCCTCTCCCGCCGGAAGGCACGTTGCGCGGTGCGCGGCGTCCGTGGCTGCCGCCGCTCTCCGCGCCGGAAGGCACGTTGCGCGGTGCGCGGCGCCCCGTGGGTCGCGCAGCGTGCCTTTTCGTGGGCGGTTGGGCCGGGGGCGGCG
>NZ_MEGA01000105.1:0-6832 GCF_001725695.1 Microbacterium sp. SCN 71-21 | reverse complement strand
GCAAGACCTTCGGCTTCGGCATCCCCGTGGTGCAGCGCCTCGGCGCCCACCCCGAGCCCGGCGTGAAGGCGCTCATCGTCGTGCCGACCCGTGAGCTCGCGGTGCAGGTCTATGAGGACATGGACCTGCTGACCCAGGGCCGCGCCACGAGCGTCGTGGCGATCTACGGCGGCAAGGCATACGAAGGGCAGATCGAGCAGTTGCAGGCGGGTGCGCAGATCGTCGTCGGCACGCCCGGCCGCCTCATCGATCTCGCCGGCCAGCGCCTGCTCGACCTGTCGAACGCGACCGAGGTCGTGCTCGACGAGGCCGACAAGATGCTCGACCTCGGCTTCCTGCCCGACATCGAGAAGATCTTCCAGAAGGTGCCCGCGGTGCGTCACACCCAGCTCTTCTCGGCGACGATGCCCGGGCCGATCGTCGCGCTGGCGCGTCGGTTCATGTCGAACCCGATCCACATCCGAGCCAACGACCCCGACGAGGGTCTCACGCAGGCGAACATCCGTCACCTCGTGTACCGCGCGCACTCGCTCGACAAGGACGAGGTGATCGCCCGCATCCTCCAGGCGGAGGGTCGCGGCAAGACCGTCATCTTCACCCGCACGAAGCGCGCCGCGCAGCGACTCGTCGACGAGCTCAGCGACCGTGGCTTCAACGCCGGCGCGGTGCACGGCGACATGAGCCAGGAGGCGCGTGAGCGCTCGATGGCGGCGTTCAAGGCGGGCAAGAAGGACGTGCTCATCGCCACGGATGTCGCGGCCCGCGGCATCGACGTCGATGACGTCACCCACGTCATCAACCACACGATCCCCGACGACGAGAAGACCTACCTGCACCGCGCGGGACGCACCGGCCGTGCCGGTCGCACCGGCATCGCGGTCACCTTCGTCGACTGGGAGGACCTGCACAAGTGGGCCCTGATCAACCGGGCCCTCGAGTTCGGCCAGCCCGACCCGGTCGAGACCTATTCGTCGAGCCCGCACCTCTACTCCGACCTGTCGATCCCGGCCGGCACGAAGGGACGCATCGTCACGGCGCCGCGCCGCGAGCCGCGTGAGCCCCGCGAGGCGACGAGCTGGGCGCCGCGCGAGGAGCGCACGCGCACGCGTCGTCGCACCGACCGTCCCGCGGCGGGCGACGCTGCGTCGACGGATGCCGCGGCTGCGCCGGCAGCGGACGGCGACGCCCCCGCGCGTCGGCGTCGTCGTCGTCGCCGCGGTGGCGGCGGGGCGTCTGCGGCGGGCGGAGAGACGGCCGCTCAGGCCTGACGACCGCTGACGCGGCGTCCGGCGGCGCTCAGGCGTAGACGGGCACCGTGCCGGTACCGCGCTCGATGATGCGGGCGACCATCTCGTCGCTCGTGGTGTTCTCGCCCGGCACGTTCGGCTTTCCCGCACCGTGGTAGTCGCTCGATCCCGTCACGATGAGGTCGTGTCGGGCGGCGATCTCCCGCAGCACGGCCTTGCCCGCGGCCGTGTTCTCGCGGTGGTCGATCTCGAATCCCGCGAGCCCGCGGGCGATCAGCTGCTCGATCGCGGGCACCGGGATCATGCGCCCGCGACCGGAGGGCACGGGATGCGCGATGATCGGCACCCCACCCGCGCCCACCACGAGGTCGACAGCGGTGAACGGATCGGGCGCGTCGTGGGGCAGGTAGTACCCCTCGCGCGGGTGCAGAATGCCCTCGAACGCCTGCGAGCGGTCGGCGACGACGCCGCGGGCGACGAGCGCGTCGGCGATGTGGGGACGCCCGACGGTCGCCCCGTCGGTGGTCTGGGCGACGACGTCCTCCCACGTCAGGGGGTAGTCGCGGCCGATGGCGGCGACGATGCGCTCGGCCCGGCTGAGGCGGTCGAGGCGGATGCGCTCGGTCTCGGCCCGCAGATCGGCGTCGTCGGGATCGATGAGGTAGGCGAGCAGATGGATGCTGCGCCACTCGTGCCGGGCGGAGAGCTCCATGCCCGGGAGGAAGGTCATACCGAGGGCGGTGGTCGCCTCCGCAGCCTCGACCCACCCGGAGGTCGTGTCGTGGTCGGTGAGGGCGATCGTGCGCAGGCCGTGCCGGTGCGCGGCGCGCACGACGTCCTGCGGCGACTGGGTGCCGTCGGAGTGCACCGAGTGGAGGTGGAGGTCGCTCGGACCCTCGAATCCGCCGTGCGCCGCCATGTCTGCGAGCGTACCGGCTGACACACCGCAGAGGCTCCCTCCCGGCTTCTCCCAGACTGCCGACCTACGGTGGAAGGATGCTGCGCCTGACGGGGATCCTCGTGACTCTCGTGACCGCGATCGCGGTCGCAGCCCTCACCTGGCCGGGATTCTTCCGCATCGACGGGCTGTTCCCGGTGGCGCAGATCATCTCGTTCCGAGCGCCCGTCGTGCTCGCTCTGGCCGGCATCGCCGTGCTGTTCCTCCTGCTCGCAGTCGTGCGTCGGGTGCGGGCTTTCGCGTTCGCGATGACGCTCGTGCTGCTCGCCGGCGCGGCGATCGGCGGGGTGACGCTCACGTCCCGCGGGATGGGTTCGACGACCCTGCCCGAGAAGGACGCGAACAGTGTGCGCGTCATGACGTGGAACACCGCCGGCGAGGCCACCCCGCCCGACGACATCGCCCGCACCGCCGTCGCGATGTCGGCCGACATCGTCACGCTCCCCGAGACGACGATCGAGGTGGGTGAGAAGGTCGCCGTGCAGATGCGCGAGCTCGGCCATCCGATGTGGGCGTTCCACACCGAGTACGGCGTGGACGGCTGGGCCGCCGACTCCACGACGCTTCTCATCAGTCCCTCGCTCGGCGAGTACTCCGTGATCGCGTCGTCGCAGAACGGCACGAGCAACACGTCCACCGTGCCGAGTGCGGTGGCGATGCCCGTGTCGGGCGACGGCCCGATCATCGTCGCCGCCCACGCTGTCGCGCCGCGGCAGAGCGCGATGGCGGACTGGCGCCACGATCTGCAGTGGCTGGCCGATCAGTGCGCGAGCGCGAACGTCATCATGGCGGGCGACTTCAACGCGACCGTCGAGCACATGGCTCGACTCGGCAGCGACGGCGGCACCCTCGGACGATGCCACGACGCGGCATCCGTCACCGGCAACGGCGCCGTCGGCACCTGGCCGACGTCGGTGCCGGCGCTGCTCGGCGCACCGATCGACCACGTCATGGCGACGTCGGCGTGGCGGGCGACCGGGTCGGTGGTGCTGACGGCGCTCGACGGGTCCGGCAGCGACCACCGGCCTCTGATCGTGCAGCTCGAGCGCACCTCCGGCTGACAGTGCCGTGCTGCGGTGCGAGACTGGAGGCATGGCTTCGAGCGACGACCAGACGACGACGGATGCCGCGGCTCCCGCGACCACCAACCGCAAGCAGCCCTTCCCCCGGGGTTTCCTCTCCTCCATCGGCTCCGGCTGGGCCGAGCGCCCCGAGTCGCTGCCTCCGGCGCGACCTCAGGCGCCCTACGCGGCTGCGCGGCGTGCCGCAGTCTCGGCATCGTTCCCCGGGCGCCGACTGGTGCTTCCCGCCGGTGACTTCCAGGTGCGCAGCAACGACACCGACTACCCGTTCCGCGCGCACTCTGCGTTCTCCCACCTGACCGGGTGGGGTGCTGACACCGAGCCCGGCGCCGTTCTCGTGCTCGACCCCGTCGACGGCGGGCACACGGCCACGGTCTACTTCCGCGAGCGCGCGGATCGCACGACGCCCGAGTTCTACGGCAATGCCCAGATCGGCGAGTTCTGGGTGGGGCCGCGGCCCTCGCTCGTCGCCGTCGCCGCCGACCTCGAGATCGCGACGGCGGGGATCGAGGACTTCGTCGCCTCGGACGACGACCTGGTGCTCGATGAGGACGACGACCTCACGCGGGTCGTCTCCGAACTCCGCCTGATCAAGGACGAGTACGAGATCGGCCAGCTGCGTCTGGCGGTCGAGGCGACCGCCCGCGGCTTCGACGACATCATCCGCGCGCTCCCCCGCGCCGTCGCTGCGGACCGCGGCGAGCGCGTGGTCGAGGGGGCGTTCCACCAGCGGTCCCGGCTCGACGGCAACGGCGTCGGATACGACACGATCGCCGCATCCGGCCCGCACGCCTGCTACCTCCACTGGACTCGCAACGACGGGGCCGTCGTGCCGGGCGACCTCATCCTCGTCGACGCGGGCGTCGAGGTCGACAGTCTCTACACCGCCGACGTGACCCGCACTCTGCCGGTGTCCGGAACCTTCTCCCCGGTGCAGCGCCGCGTGTACGAGACGGTGCGGGAGGCCGCGGATGCGGCGTTCGCGGCGGCGCGTCCGGGCGTCACGTTCCGCAGCATCCACGAGGCCGCGATGCGGGTCATCGCCGAGCGCGTCGCCGAATGGGGACTGCTGCCCGTCACCGCCGAGGAAGCGCTGCACGCCGACGCGGGCGGCCAGCACCGCCGCTACATGGTGCACGGCACGAGCCATCACCTCGGCATCGACGTGCACGACTGCGCGCAGGCCCGGCGGGAGCTCTACTACGACGGCATTCTGGAGCCGGGCATGGTGTTCACGATCGAGCCCGGCCTCTACTTCCAGATCGACGATCTGACCGTGCCCGAAGAGCTGCGCGGCATCGGGGTGCGCATCGAGGACGACGTGCTGATGACCGAGTCGGGGCCGGTCAACCTGTCGGCCGACGTGCCGCGTTCGGCCGACGACGTCGAGGCGTGGATGGCGCGGGTCGCGGCATCCTGACGGGCGCGGCCGCGGCTAGGACGCGGGCGTCTCGTCGTCGGGACGGGATGCGGGCGGCGTGATCCGCTCGCCGTACCGGGGAGGTTCGTCGTCGATCGGCGAGCGCTCCGCAACGGGTGGGTGCGGATGCGGCGCCCGGTGGCCCACGACCTCGCGGGCGCGGTGGATGCTCGTGGGGGCGACGGTCACGTCGTAGCGCTCGGCGACCATCTGCATGACCGATGCGAAGTCGCGGCGGCGGCGCACCACCGCGAACATGAGCAGGCTCAGCAGCATGCCGAACGCGATGCCGACGATCATGACCCCGACGAACGTCTGGATCGGGACGTTGGCGGTGCCGAAGACGAAGATGAACGAGAACAGCATGCCGAGCAGCAGACCGTTCACTGCACCGCTGCGGGCGGCTGCGGCCCAGCCGAGCCGCCCGGTGACCCGCTCGACCGACCGCACGTCGTGTCCGACGATCATGATGTCGCGTGCGGGGATGTCGGCGGCGATGAGCGCCGAGACCGCCTTCTGCGCCCCTTCGTAGGCGGGGAATGAGGCGACGACCTCGCCCTCCGGCGCCGGACCCGACATCATGCTCATGGCCCCATCATCCCACGCGGGTTCCTGTGTTCCGCCGAGGACGTCACCTCGCGCGCGACTACGCTGGTCGGGTGAGCACTCAGCGCGTCTTCGTGGCTCGGCTGGCCGGCTGCAGCGTCTTCGATCCCGCCGGCGACCGGCTGGGCAAGGTGCGCGACGTGGTCGTCATGTACCGAGCCGACGACTCCCCCGCCGTCATCGGTCTGGTGGTCGAGATCCCCGGGCGCCGACATGTGTTCGTCTCGATCGGACGGGTGACCTCGATCGCGAGCGGACAGGTCATCACGACCGGGCTCATCAACGTGCGTCGCTTCCAGCCGCGCGCCGGTGAGGTGCGCGTCATGGCCGAGCTGCTGGGGAAGACCATGCACTTCGTCGACGGGTCCGGCACCGCGGTCGTCGAGGATGTCGCCATCGAGCGCACGCGCCTCGGCGAGTGGGAGATCGGCCAGCTGTTCCTGCGCCGCCCGAAGACCAGCGCGTCGCCGTTCGCGAAGGGTCCGACGGCGTTCGCCGACTGGAGCGACGTGCGCGAGAGCAGCACGCCCGGCCACGAGCACACCGCCGAGCACCTCGTGGCGAGTTTCTCCGACCTCAAGCCCGCCGACCTCGCCAACACGCTCCTCGACCTCCCCGAGGATCGCCTGCTCGAGGTGGCGGAGGAGCTTCCCGACGACCGTCTCGCCGACGCCCTGGAGGAGATGCCCGAGGACGAGCAGGTGCACATCCTCGAAGCCCTCGGCGACGAGCGCGCCGCCGACATCCTCGACGCCATGGAGCCCGACGACGCGGCCGATGTGCTCGCCCAGCTCCCCGAGGACCAGCGCGAGGAGCTGCTCGACCTCATGGAGCCCGACGAGGCGGAGGACGTGCGCACGCTGCTGCAGTACGGGCCCGACACGGCCGGCGGTCTGATGACGTCGGAGCCCATCGTGCTCTCGGCCGACTCGACCATCGCCGAGGCGCTCGCCCTCATCCGCCGTCACGAGCTGCACCCCGCGCTCGCCGCCGCGGTCTACATCACGCTTCCCCCCTACGAGACCCCGACCGGGCGCCTTCTCGGCACGGTGCATTTCCAGCGGATGCTGCGCTACCCGCCGCATGAGCGGCTGGGTGCGATCATCGACGACACCGTCGACCCGCTGCCGGTCACCGCGACCGCGGGCGAGGTCGCGCGCCTGCTGGCGACCTACAACCTCGTGTCGCTGCCCGTGGTCGACCCGGCCCGGAGGCTGCTCGGCGCGGTGAGCATCGACGACGTGCTCGACTACCTGCTCCCCCGTGACTGGCGCTCCGCCGACAGCGCGGGCTCCACGACCACCCCGAGGACGCGGTGATGGCGCGCCGCGGCGGTGACGGGGCGTTCGACGCGCCCCGCGGACGCAACTCCGTGCTCGGGCGCTCGTCGCGTCCGTCCAACGACACGTTCGGCCGGTTCTCGAAGTCCTTCGCCCGCGCGATGGGCACGTCGGGCTTTCTCATCGGGATGTCGGTCGTGGTCGTGCTGTGGCTGGCGTGGAACATCTTCCTGCCGCGC
>NZ_MEGA01000104.1:0-7116 GCF_001725695.1 Microbacterium sp. SCN 71-21 | reverse complement strand
CCCGGGTCGAGGAGATCGTGCCGGGCCGCGCGCGCACCGCGCACGGCGACGTCAGGGCGCCGATCGTGATCCGCGCGACGGAGGGCTTCACGGCGGGCCTTCCCGCGACCCACCGCACCTGGCTGCCGATGAACTCGTCGATGATCGTCACCGAGCCGCTGCCGGCGGACGCGTGGGACGAGATCGGGTGGGACGGGCGGGCGACCCTCGGCGACATGGCGCACGTCTACATGTACGCGCAGCGCACCGCCGACGATCGCATCGCGTTCGGCGGCCGCGGGGTGCCGTACCGCTACGGCTCGCGGGTCGATGCCGACGGCTCCACCGCGCCGGGCACCGTGCGCCAGCTCACGGCACTGCTGCGCACCTTCTTCCCCGCGGCCGTGCGCGTGCCGATCGCGCACGCGTGGTCGGGCGTGCTCGGGGTGCCGCGCGACTGGGCGGCGACCGTCGGGTTCGACCGCGCTACCGGCCTCGGCTGGGCGGGCGGGTACGTCGGCACCGGGGTGACCGCCACGAATCTCGCCGGCCGCACCCTCGCCGACCTGGTGCTCGGCCGCGACACCGCACTCACCCGCCTGCCATGGGTGAACCACCGCGCCCACCGGTGGGAGGTCGAGCCGCTGCGGTGGCTGGCCGTCCGCGGGCTCTACGCCGCCTACCGCGCGGCCGACCGCGTCGAGGCGGCGACGGGCACGGCGCGCACCTCGGTCGTCGCCCGCATCGCGGACGCCATCTCCGGCCACTGAGGGCGGCGCCGCGTCGGCGGGGTGCCGTCAGCGCAGCAGCGCGGCGGAGTGCCGTCACCGGGGGAGCGCGGCGGCGAGACGGGCGTTGACCCGCTCGAGCTGCGACGCGAGGCGCGCGGCGAGGGCCGCGGCATCCGCGTCGTCGATGCGCTCGCACACGGCGTCCCAGTGCACCGTGACCGCATCTCCTACCGCGAGTTCGTCGCCGTACGGCACCGCCACCCGGCGCGGGACGGCATCGCCCCACGCCAGGCTGCCGTCGGCGTAGTGCAGCGCCGGGGCGTCGACGAGGCATCCGTCGTCGACGACCTCGCGCACGCGCGCCGGCACCACGCTGCAGTCGGCGAGCACCTGCACGGGCTCGGGGAGGCCGGTGTCGAGCAGGCGCGTCCACGGGTAGACGCCGAACACGTGGAACGCGTGGTGCGGTGCCGCCTCGGCGGCGAGCCGGTCGTCGAGGTGTGTCCAGTACGAGCCCGCCTGCGGCCCGATGATCGCGACCAGCCGTCGCCACACCTCGTCGGCGTCGAGCGCGTCGCCCTCGGCCGAGCCCGTCCAGTAGGCCCGCACCGCCCGCTCGTCGAGCGGGTCGACGCCCAGCAGATCGCCCACCACAGTGAGGTAGGGCCAGGCGCCCGAGAAGCGCCGGGCGACGTCGGGCACCGAGACGGATGCCGCCTCCCCCCGCGCGACCGCGGCGAGGCCGTCGGCACCCTCGGGGCCGCAGTACCCGCGTTCGTTCGGCTGATGCGCGTAGCGCGCGAACAGCCGCTCGCCGGCGGCGGTCACGCCCGCGCCACCGCCTGCGCGGCCTCGCGGTGCAGGCGCCCGAAGTTGTAGTACGCGGCGCACGCACCCTCGGGCGAGACCATGCAGGTGCCGATCGGCGTCTCCGGGGTGCAGGCCGTACCGAACACCTTGCACTGCCAGGGCTTGATGACCCCGCGCAGCACGCTGCCGCACTCGCAGGCCGGCGGGTCGGCGACCCGCACGCCCGGCATCGCGAACTTCTGCTCCGCGTCGAAGCGGGCGTAGTCGGGGTGGATGCCGTAGCCCGAGCGCGGGATGTAGCCGAGCCCGCGCCACTCGAAGGTCTCGCGCACCGCGAACACCTGTCGCATGAGGGCGAGGGCGGCGGGATTGCCTTCGGGCCGCACGACGCGGGCGTACTGGTTCTCGACCTCGCAGCGCCCACTCTCGTACTGGGCCAGCAGCATCTCGATCGACTGCAGGATGTCGAGCGGCTCGAAGCCGGTCACCACGATCGGCAGGCCGTAATCCTCGGGGATGAACCGGAAGATCTCGGTGCCGACGACGGTCGAGACGTGCCCGGGGCCGATGAAGCCGTCGAGCTCGAGGTCGGCCGAGTCGAGGATGGCGCGCAGCGGCGGCTCGATGAGCACGTGGTTGCAGAAGATCGAGAAGTTCCGCACGTCGAGGGCCGCGGCCCGCGCGATCGTCACCGCGGTGGAGGGAGCGGTCGTCTCGAAGCCCACGGCGAAGAACACGACCTCCTTGTCGGGGTTGTCGATCGCGATCTTCAGCGCGTCGAGCGGCGAGTAGACGAACCGCACGTCCGCGCCCGAGGCCTGCGCCTGCAGCAGGCTCCCCTCGGTGCCAGGCACCCGCATCATGTCGCCGAAGGTCGTGAAGATCACGCCGGGACGGTGCGCGAGCCAGACCGCGTCGTCGACGCGACCCATCGGGATGACGCACACCGGGCAGCCGGGACCGTGCACGAGCTGGATCGACTCCGGCAGCAGGTGCTCGAGGCCGTGCCGGTAGATGGTGTGCGTGTGACCGCCGCACACCTCCATGAACGACAGCGGGCGACCGAGGCGCTCGGCCTGGCCCTCGATGACCGTCAGCAGCGACCGGGCAGCCGCCGGGTCGCGAAACTCATCGACGAAACGCATCAGACGATCTCCGTCTCCATGAAGGCCTCGAGCTCCTCGTCGTAGGTGCGACCGAGCTTCCGGATCTGATCGAGGGTGAGGTCGGCCTCGCGCTCGTCGATCTTGCTCATCGCGAACCCCACGTGCACCAGCACCCAGTCCCCCACCCTCACCCCCTCATCGGCGAGGAGGCGGGTCGAGATGGTGCGGCGCACGCCGCTCACCTCGACGGACGCGAGGTCGTCGGCGTCGTCGACGATGGCGACGATCTCGCCGGGGATGCCCAGACACATGGGGGGTTCCTTCTTTCCGTGCGGCCGGTCAGCAGATCCGCGGGAGCGGATCGCCGACGAGCATGTCGACGATGCGGGTGCCGCCGAACGCATTGCGCACGGCGACGATGTCGGACGGCGAGGCGACGACCTCGCCGATGCGGGCGGCCTGCGCGCCGCCGGGCAGCGACCGCAGGGCGGCGAGCGCGGCATCCGCCTGCGCCGCCGGCACGATCGCGGCGAACATGCCCTCGTTCGCGACGTAGAGCGGGTCGATGCCGAGCATGTCGCACGCGCCGCGCGCGGCGGGTTCCACCGGCACCGCGTCGTCGTCGACGATCACGCCGAGACCGGCCGCCTGCACGAGCTCGTTGAGCACCGTGCCGAGGCCGCCACGGGTGGCGTCGCGCATCCACCTGGTGCCGGGCGCGGCATCCATCATCGCCTCGACCAGAGCGGACACTGCTCGTGAGTCGCTCGCGACCGGCGCATCGATCGCCAGGGTGCCGCGGGCGAGCATGACCGCCATGCCGTGGGAGCCGATGGGTCCGGACACGAGGATCGCGTCGCCGGGCTCGACGAGGTGCGCGCCAAGCTCACGGCCCTCGGGGATGAGGCCGACCCCCGCGGTGGTGATGAAGACCTTGTCGGCGGCTCCCCGCGGCACCACCTTCGTGTCGCCCGCGACGATCGCGACGCCCGCCGCGTCGGCGGCGCGCCGCATGTCGGCGGCGACCTCCCGCAGCACATCGATCGACAGGCCCTCCTCGATCACGAACGCGGCTGTGATCCACCGCGGCACGGCGCCGGTGACCGCGAGGTCGTTGACGGTGCCGTTGACGGCGAGGTCGCCGATCGAGCCGCCCGGGAAGCGGATCGGGTTGACGACGTACGAGTCGGTCGTGAACGCGAGACGCCCGGCGGGCACCTCGAGCACGGCCGCATCGCCCGGATCGGACGGTGTCGGCGAGCCGAACGCCTCGAAGAACACCGCGTCGACGAGCGCCGCGGACGCCTTGCCGCCGGCGCCGTGGGCGAGGGTCACGAACTCGTCGATGAGACGGGGCCGTCGACGGCGGAACGCCTCGATGCGGGCGAGGACGTCGTCCTCGCTGTCGTTGAGCCGGTTCTTGGAGCGCGGGGGCGCAGCCTGGTCGGTCATCGGGGGTCTCCGATCGGGGGAAGGGATGCGGGCTCGGCGACCAGGGCGATCGCGGTGCCCGCGTGGATGACGAGGAGGTCGCCGGGCAGCACCTGCCCGACGATCGTCACGTCGACGTCTTCGAGGCCATCGGCCGTGCGCACCCGCGCCGGCTCGAACAGGCCCTCGGGGGCGGCGACCACCTCGCCGAGGCGCCCCTCGTCGCTGCAGGTGATGCACACCTCGTCGGTGCACTCCACGATCGCCGGGGCGATCGCGAGCGGGTCGGCCGCCAGGCGCGGCGCCGACTCGGCCCAGTCGGCGAGGAGTTCCCGCGGGTCGCCCGGCACGCACACCGTCGCGAGCCCGTCGTCGGGGCGGGACGACTCCCCCACCCAGATCGCGTTCGCGCCCCACGCCGACGCACGGCGCAGGATGCGGTCGCGCCCCGGGAAGTCCGCCACTGCCACGACGCTGTCCCCGGCCCGCACCCGGGCGCGCAGCACCGCCTCGGCGCCCGCCGTCGGCACCGCGACGAACGGCGCGGGAGCCGCGGCATCCGTCACGACATACAGGGCGCCGTCGATCGCGCGACTGCGAGCGAGGTGCACCGCCGCGACCCGCCCGTCACTCACGACGCCACCGCCGGGAACTCGTCGAGCAGGCCCGCATCGCGCATCGCGGACATGACCTGCGCGACCTGCTCCTCGGGCACTCTGGTGAGCGCGAAGCCGGCGTGCACGATGACGTGGTCGCCGACCTCGAGGTCGGGCAGGAAGTTCAGCTTCACCCGGCGCAGCTCGCCCGCGAAGTCGACCTCCGCGAGCAGCGCGCCGCCCTCATCCCACCGTCGCAGGATGCGACCCGGAATCGCGAGACACATGTGCGTCCTCCCCTCTCTCCAGCAGCAGGGTGCCGGCCCAGGCCTGCCCCAGACTGAGACCTCCGTCGCCGGCCGGCACGCGCTCGTGCACGAGCACCGGCACCTGCAGTGCGGTGAGCGTGGCACGCACCGCCGTGCGCAGGGCGAGGTTCTGCCAGGTGCCGCCCGAGAGCCCCACCAGACGCGCGCCGCGGGCGGCGGCGACGTGCGCGAGGGTCTGGGCGGTCCACATGGCGATGCCGTCGTGGAACCGCCGCGCAAGGCACGCGACGGCGTCGCCGGCGCGCAGCCGGTCGGCGAGCTCGCGCACGAGCGTCTCGGGCGTGACGTCGGGTGCGGCGCCGTGGCCGCCGTGTCGGCAGGCGGATGCCGCGGCCTCCAGCTCCATCGCGGCCTGCGCCTCGTACGTCACCCGGTGGCGCACACCGAGCAGTGACGCGACGGCGTCGAACAGGCGACCGACGCTGGAGGTCGTCGGGCACGCGATGCCCGCGGCGAGCTGCGAACGCACGACGGCGAGCTCGGCGGGCGGGGCGGCGTCGAGGCAGGGCAGGCCGGTGTCGTCGATGCCCCAGTCGGCGAGCACGGCGACGGCGGTCTTCCACGGGTTGCGGGTCGCGCTGTCGCCGCCGGGCAGCCGGAACGGGCGCAGGTGGGCGGCGCGCTCCCACCGCAGCGGCCGGGCGTCGAGCGCGAGGAACTCGCCGCCCCAGCTCGTGCCGTCGTCGCCGAACCCGGTGCCGTCGAAGGTCGCGACGACGACGGGCTCACCGCCGGCCTGGTGCTCGGCGACGAGGCTCAGCGCATGCGCGTGGTGGTGCTGCACCTGCAGCAGGGGGATGCCGCGGGCCTCGGCGTGCCGCTCGGCCCACCGGGTGGTCGCGTAGTCGGGGTGCCGGTCGGCGACGAGCAGGTCGGGCTCGCGGCGGTGCAGGGCCGCGAGCTGGGCGACGCTACGCTCGAACGCGCGCTGGCAGGCCAGCGACCCCATGTCACCGATGTGGGGCGAGAGGAACGCCATGCCGTCACGGGTGAGGGCGAACGTGCTCTTCAGCTCACCGCCGACGGCGAGCACCGCGCCGGCGCCCGAGGCGAGCCGCACCGGCAGGGGCGCGTAGCCGCGGCTGCGCCGCAGCGGCACGAGCTCGTCGCGGTCGGGGTCGGCGAGCACCACGGAGTCCTCGACGGGCACGTGGATCCGCCGGTCGTTCGACACGAACGCGTCGGCGATGCCCGCGAGCCCTGCCCGCGCCTCGTCGTCGTCGAAGAACAGCGGATCGCCGGACACGTTGCCGCTCGTCGCCACCCACACGTCGCCGTCGCCGAGCAGCAGCTCGTGCACCGCGGCGCTCGCGAGCATCACGCCCACCCGATCGAGCCCGGGGGCCACCGACGGTGCCAGATCGGATGCCGCGGCCTGCCCGGCGATCACGATGGGGCGCGCCGGTCCCGCCAGCTCCCGTCCCGCACGCGGGTCGAGGTCGATGAGCTGGGCGGCGAGCGCGACCGATCCCGCCATCACCGCGAACGGCTTGTCGGGGCGGTGCTTGCGCTCCCGCAGGCGCGACACGGCGTGCTCGTCGCGCGCGTCGCACATGAGGGTGTAGCCGCCGAGCCCCTTCACCGCGAGGATGCCCCCGGAGCGCACCAGCGCACGGGCGGCGTCGATCGCGTCGAGGCCGGTGGCCGCGGCATCCGGTTCGGCGTCCTCGTCGTAGCGGAGCGTGGGGCCGCACTCCCAGCAGCTGATCGGCTGGGCGTGGAAGCGCCGGTCGAGCGGGTCGTCGTACTCGGCACGGCACGCGTCGCACATCGGGAACACCGACATGGTCGTCAGCGGGCGGTCGTAGGGCAGGTCGCGGATGATGCTGAGCCGCGGACCGCAGTTCGTGCAGGTGATGAAGGGGTACCGGTAGCGGCGGTCGGTCGGGTCGTGCAGCTCGCGGCGGCAGTCGTCGCACAGCCCCGCGTCGGCGGGGATCAGGGTGCGCGCCCCCTCGGCCCGCCGCGAGGGCACGATGCGGAAGCCGCTCTCGTCGGGGATGGTCGCGACCGCGCGCACCTCGACGTCGTCGACCACGGCGAGCGCGGGCGCATCGGCGCGCACCGCGGCGACGAACGCGCCGAGAGCGCCCCTCGTGGCCTGCGCCTCGATGAAGACGCTCTCGTCGTCGTT
>NZ_MEGA01000103.1:11126-16116 GCF_001725695.1 Microbacterium sp. SCN 71-21 | reverse complement strand
ACGGGTTCGCTCGCGTATCCGGGCGCCGCGGTGCTGGGCGTCGAGGGCGCCTGGCGGGCGGGAATCGGAATGGTCCGCTACACCGGTCCGGCGCGTGAGCTCGTTCTCGCTGCGCGACCCGAGACGGTGACCGCGGATGGGCGCGTCCACACGTGGGTGGTGGGGTCGGGCACGGATGCCGCATCCCGGCCGTTCGCCGAGACCGAGACGCTCACTCGCCTGCTCGCGGGCAGTGTGCCGGTCGTCGTCGATGCCGGGGCGCTCGAGCTCGCGCCCGCCGCGCACGCACCGGTGATCGTGACGCCGCACGCCCGGGAGTTCGCGCGGCTGCGGGCGCAGCTGGGTCTCGATCACACCGACATCGAGGGCGATGACGGCCGGGCGGCAGCGGCATCCGAGACCGCGCGGGCGCTCGGCGCCGTGGTGCTGCTCAAGGGCGCGCGCACCGTCCTGGCGGCGCCCGACGGGCGCGTGCGAGTCGTCGCGGCGGGCACGCCGTGGCTCGCGACGGCGGGCACCGGGGACGTACTCGCCGGCGCGATCGGGGCGGTGGCGGCATCCGTCATGGCAGGCCGCGTCGCGGGAGACACCGCCGTCGATCTCCTCGATGCGGCGGCCGCGGGCGCCTGGCTCCACGCGCGCGCCGGCGAGCTCGCGGCATCCCGGGCGGGCAACGGTCGACCGGGCCCCATCACCGCGCTCGACGTCGCGCGCGCCCTGCCCGAGGCCGTGGGGGAAGCGCTCGCGCGGGGGATTGCCGTTCGGTAACGGTTCCCGCGGGGCGTCGTCCTCTACAGGGAGCGGCACGGTTGCCCCTCGTACACTGGTCCGCGATGTCGAAACGTTCGGTGCTCTGGATCGCATTCGTGGTCGTGCACCTCGGCGTCGCCATTCTGGGATTCACCTATCCGAATCAGCCCATGGGCGACGTGTACAACGTCTACGAACCGTGGTCGGGCGCGTTCTTCCACGACGGACTCTTCCCCGTGCGGGACGCGTACTCCGGGATCGTGCACGATTCGTACTTCGGCTACGTCGGCATCGACACCGGCTGGGTCTACCCACAGCTGGCGATCTTGCCCATGCTCGCCTCCTGGCTGTTCGCCTGGGCCGGCGGGTACACGATCGGCTGGGCCGTCGTGGTCACACTGCTGGATGCCGCCGCTTTCGCGGTGCTCATCGGCCGCGGCCGATCGAACGGGCGCAACGCGGGAGCCTGGTTCTGGCTCGCGTTCATCGCGCTGCTCGGCCCGGTCTACGTCTACCGTCTCGAGGCGGTCACCGTGGCGCTGTCGGTCGCGGGCATCCTGTGGCTGGCGCGCCGACCCTGGCTCGGATCCGCACTGCTGGCGGTCGCGACCTGGATCAAGGTGTGGCCGGCCGCGCTGGTCGGCGCGGCGCTCATCGCGCTGCACCGACGATGGGTCGTGGCTGCATCCGCGGCGATCGTCACCGTGCTCGTCGTCGTGCTGGTCGCGGCGGCCGGAGGCGGGCAGTACGTGTTCGGGTTCGTGGGGGACCAGACCACGCGTTCGCTGCAGATCGAGTCGCCGGTGAGCTCGATCTACCTGTGGATGTACTACGTGGGCGTGCCGACATCCGGCATCGGGTGGGATCCCAACCTGCTGACCTTCTATGTGACCGGCCCCGGTGTCGACCCGGTCATCAGCGTGATGACGCCGCTCCTCGGAGTGGGTGTTCTCGCAGTCGCCGGCGTGGGTGCGTGGAAGAAGTACCGCGGCGCGACCTTCGGCGGGCTGCTCCCGTCGCTGTCCCTCGGCCTCGTGCTCGCGTTCATCGTGCTGAACAAGGTCGGCTCGCCGCAGTACATCGCCTGGATCGTGCCGCCCCTCGTATACGGCCTGGTGCTCGATCGCGGGCGCTGGTGGAAGCCGGCGACCCTCGCGCTCCTCATCGCCCTGGCGACCCAGATCGTGTATCCGCTGGTGTACTTCAACATCCTCATCGTGGACCTCGGGCCGCTGCTGGTGCTGACCATCCGCAACATCCTTCTCGTGGTGCTGTTCGTCTGGACGATCGTGCTGCTGGTCCGCGTGCCGGTGCACCCCCAGATCGCTGCCCGCCGCGACCATCGGGTGCCGCCCGCGCCCGTCACCGCCGACTGATCTTCCGGAGGTCACCATGCTCGTCGCGTTCTCCGTCGCTCCCAGCGGCACGGGTCGTGAAGACGGCTCGGTGCACGATGCGGTGGCGGCCGCTGTGCGCATCGTGCGCGACTCGGGTCTGCCGCACCGCACGACGAGCATGTTCACCGAGATCGAGGGCGAGTGGGACGACGTCTTCGATGTCGTCCGGCGTGCGACGGAGGCGGTGCTGCCCTTCGGGTCCCGCGTCTCGCTCGTGCTGAAGGCCGATATCCGCCCGGGCTACACGGGTGAGCTCGATGCGAAGATCGAGCGCCTCGAACGGGCCATCGACGACTCTGAGGAGTAGACCCGAGGGCCTCGCGTGCACGCTCCGATCTGCGCGCGCGGACGTGCATGGCGTCGGGTGCGGGCGTGGGCGCCGAAACGATTCGACAGGGGTCGATCCCGGGCGTACCATTTTGTTGTGACCTCCCCTCAGATATCGAAGGGGGCGGCAACGGCGGCGCTTCTCTCCTTGGCCATCGGCAGCTTCGCGATCGGCATGGGCGAATTCGTCGTCATGGGCCTGTTGCCGAACGTCGCGCAGGACCTGCTGCCCCAGACGTGGGCCACCGCCCCCGGCGACGCGATCGCCCAGGCCGGCTGGCTCATCAGCCTGTACGCGCTCGGCGTCGTCATCGGCGCGCCCACCATCGCCGGGTTCGTCGCACGCTATCCGCGCCACCGCGTCATGCTCGTGCTGTCGATCGTGCTGGCCGTCGGCAACCTGCTCACCGTGCTCGCGCCGACCTTCGGGTGGGTCGCGGTCGCGCGCCTCGTGACGGGACTGCCGCACGGCGCCTACTTCGGCATCGGCGCCCTCGTCGCCGCCGACGTGATGGGTCCGGGCAAGCGGGCCAAGGGTGTCGCGTTCATCCTCACGGGTCTCACCGTCGCGAACGTGGTCGGCGTGCCGCTCGGCACGTTCCTCGGGCAGCAGATCGGATGGCGCGCCGCCTACGGCGTGGTCGCCGTGCTCTGGGTGGTCACGGCGATCATGATCGCCCTGTTCGTGCCGGCCCACCCCGGCGACCCGGGCCGCACCATGCGAGCGGAGCTGCGGGTGTTCCGTATCCCGCAGGTGTGGTTCACCCTCGCGCTCGGCGCGATCGGCTTCGGCGGGTTCTTCGCGCTCTACAGCTACGTCGCGCCGATGGTCACGGATGTCGCCCACGCGCCCCAGTGGGTCGTGCCGATCGTGCTCGTGCTCATGGGCGTCGGGATGACGATCGGAAACATCATCGGCGGGTACCTCGCCGACATCAACCTACGGCGCACCCTCCTCGGCGGGCTGCTGTCGATCGCGCTGGTGCTGGTGATCCTCGCGCTCGTGTCGCACTGGATCGTCCCGCTCGCGGCCCTCGTGTTCGTCATGGGGCTGGTGTCGTCGTCGGTGAATCCGACCGCGCAGACCCGTCTCATGGATGTCGCGGAGGACAACCAGTCGATCGCGGCCGCCCTCAACCACTCGGCGTTCAACATCGGCAACAGCCTCGGCGCATTCCTCGGCGGCGTCGTGATCGCGTGGGGCTGGGGGTTCGTCGCGCCGGCGTGGGTCGGTGTCGGTCTTGCGCTGATCGGCTTCGGCATCGCGTGGCTCTCGTTCCGCGTCGAGGACAGGTCTCGTCGCCGCGCGGGCCTGGCGATCGCCGGTCCCGCGGACTGACGCCCGCTCCCGGACTGACCGGGACGGCTGCTTCGCGCGTGTCAGCCAGCGGGTGCGGCGAGCAGCCGCCGCAGGTGCCCGCCGACCTCGTCGGACTCGATGAGGAAGCCGTCGTGGCCGAAGTCGCTCGAGATGACGACCGCCCGGTCGCCGTCGAGTGTGCGCGGGACGCTGCGCGCGATGCGGTGCTGGCCGTCGACGGGGAAGAGTCGGTCGCTGTCGACGCCCAGCACGAGGGTCGTGGCGGTGATCCGTCGCAGCGCCTCCTCGACGCCGCCCCGGTCGCGGCCGACGTCGTGCGAGTTCATGGCCTCGACGAGCGTCACGTAGGCGTTCGCGTCGAAGCGGCGCGTGAACTTGTTGCCGTGGAAGTCGAGGTAGGACTCCACGGCGAAGCGTCCGCCGTGGCCGAGGGGCGAGACATCCGACTGCCATGACCGCTGGAAGCGCAGGTTCAGCTCTTCGGGGCTGCGGTAGTTCAGCAGCGCCATGCGGCGCGCGAGCGCGAGCCCACGGTGCGGTCCCTCACCGGCGGCCGCGTCGTAGTAGTCGCCGCCCTCGAACCCGGGGTCGAGGCGGATGGCCGCGAGCTGGGCGGAGTTCAGAGCGACCTGGTCGGCGGTGACGATCGGGGGAGCGGCGAGGACGCCGAGTCGGGCGACCCGCTCGGGATGCGAGATCGCCCACTCGAGGGCGTGCATACCGCCCATGGATCCGCCGATCACCCCCGCGAACCGCTCGATGCCCAGCGCATCGACCAGCCGCAGCTGCGCCTCGACCTGGTCGCGGATCGTGAGATACGGGAAACGCGCACCCCACTCGGCGCCCCGTGGTCCGATGCTCGCTGCACCCGTCGATCCCTGGCAGCCGCCGAGCATGTTGGGGGCGATGACGAACCACCGGTCGGTGTCGATCGGAGCGCCGGGTCCGACGATGTCGCCCCACCAGCCGTCGGTCGGATGCCCCGGCCCGCCCTCGCCGCGCACGTGCGAGTCGCCCGTGAGGGCGTGCAGCACGAGCACGGCGTTGTCGCGGGCGGGGGAGAGCTCACCCCAGGTCTCGAAGGCGAGCCGGTAGGCGGGGAGGGTGGCCCCGCCCTCGGTCGTGAACGCGCCGAAGGCGGCGAACCGTCGGTCGCCGGCCGGATCGCCGTCACGCCACGCCCCGGTCGCCGGTG
>NZ_MEGA01000103.1:0-11110 GCF_001725695.1 Microbacterium sp. SCN 71-21 | reverse complement strand
GCCCGCCGAGGCGGCGGGCGTCGGCTTCCGAAACCGGCGCGCTCGGCACCGTGTCCTCGGAAGTCTGCCAGTCCATCGCTCCATTCTCCCCGCCCGTGGCGCTGCTCCGGGGACTGTTACGCGAACGGGGTGATCTCGTAGGTCGCGCCGTGCTGTCCGGCGAGGGCGATCGGGGTGCCGTTGCGTCGCTGCACGAATCGGTGGTGCGCTCGAAGGTCGGCGGGGAGCCGATCGTCGAGCGCCGGGAAGGTGCCGCGGCTCTCATTGGACAGCCAGGTCACCGGGCGGCCGAGCCGTCGACCGAGGTCTCCCACGAGCGCGACGAACGTGTCGCGTTTCGCGGCATCCGGGTACATCAACACCGCGCTGTGGAAGACCACGAGGTGCGCGTCCGCCGGTGCTGTCGCAGCGAGCGCCTCGAGGTCGTCGACGAGGTCGCCGCTGACGATCCGGGGCGGGGCGGATGCCGCGGCATCCGCTGCCTGACGAAGTCGTGCGATGCGCGCGTCGTGGTCGGGGCCCTGCCACACGAGAAGCTCGAGCCAGCGCAGCGCTTCGGGGTCGCGCACGTCGATGGGGGCGAGGTCGAGCCCGGCGCGCCAGGCCACCTCGACCGGTCCGGTCGGCACCGCCGCGGCGTCGTCGACGGTGCACCGGAGGTCGATGGTCGGGCCTGCGGCATCCGGCTCGTGCAGGAACTCGCCTGGGGGAGTCGTGTACGTCACCCGGCAGTGGTCGGGGAAGAGGCACAGTCCGCCCGCGGCGCCCACCTCGAGCAGGGCGACCGGCCCGTCGAGCCGTGACAGCGGCGGCAGCCATGTCGCCGCGCGGCCGGGTTCATTGGTCTGGGTGGAATGCGTCGCGGAGATCTCGGAAATGCGATCCCACGCGTCGAGCAGCTCATCTCGCACCTCGGCGTACGGGTGCAGTGGCACTCCGGCGCGACGCGCGGCGGCGAACAGCAGGTTCGCCTGCTGCTGGCGGCGCGGCAGTGCGGTGAGGCGTCGCACCACCTCGGCATCCTCGGCGATCGCGCAGGCCCAGTCCTCGTACAACGGCGACGTGCCGTGCGCCCAATGCCGGCCGAAGTCGTCGTAGTAGGCGGCGAGCTCTCGCTCGTCATCGGCGTCGCCCATGCGCACCCCCTCGATGTGACGGATGCCGCCAGCCTGCCTCACGATCGGTCGAGTGGCCAGTCGGAGGGCGGTGTCGGGGCCGCAACCGACGACGCCCCCGCCCGGAATCCGGACGGGGGCGTCGATCGCCTGAGGAGGGTCAGACCCGCGCGGCCTCAGCGACCGTGCGGGCGGCGCCGAGCGCCTGCTCGAGGTCGGCCTTGAGGTCGTCGATGTTCTCGATGCCGACCGAGAGGCGCACGAGGCCGGGGGTGACACCGGTCGTGAGCTGCTGCTCGGGGGTCAGCTGCGAGTGCGTGGTCGAGGCGGGGTGGATGACGAGCGAGCGCACGTCGCCGATGTTCGCGAGGTGGCTGAACAGGGTCAGCGCGTTCACGAACGCACGGCCGGCCTCGACGCCGCCCTTGAGCTCGAACGAGAGCACCGCGCCGACGCCCTTCGGGGCGTAGCGGTTGGCGGCGGCGTACCAGGGCGAGGTGGGCAGGCCCGAGTAGTTCACGCTCGCGACGTCCTCGTGGTTCTCGAGCCACTCGGCGATCTCCTGCGCGTTCTGCACGTGACGCTCGATGCGCAGCGACAGGGTCTCGAGGCCCTGGATGAGCAGCCAGGCGCTCTGCGGCGCGATGGCGGCGCCGAGGTCGCGCAGCAGCTGCACCCGGGCCTTGATGATGTACGCGAGACCGTCGCCGACCGCCGCGGTGTAGCTGGCGCCGTGGTACGAGGGGTCGGGCTCGGTGAGACCGGGGAACTTGTCGACGTTCTGCGACCACGGGAAGGTGCCGCCGTCGACGATGATGCCGCCGATGGTGGTGCCGTGACCGCCGATGAACTTCGTCGCCGAGTGCACCACGATGTCGGCGCCGTGCTCGAACGGACGGATGAGGTACGGCGTCGCGATCGTGTTGTCGACGATCAGCGGCACGCGGTTCTCGTGCGCGATGTCGGCGACCGTGCGGATGTCGAGCACGTTGATCTTCGGGTTGCCGATCGTCTCGGCGAAGAAGAGCTTCGTGTTCGGGCGCACCGCGCGGCGCCACTCCTCGGGGTCGTCCTGGTTCTCGACGAAGGTCGTCTCGATGCCGAGCTTGGCGAGGGTGTACTTGAAGAGGTTGTAGGTGCCGCCGTAGATCGAGCTCGACGAGACGATGTGGTCTCCGGCCTGCGCGATGTTCAGCACGGCGAACGACTCCGCCGCCTGGCCGCTCGCGACGAGCAGCGAACCGGTGCCGCCCTCGAGCGCGGCGAGGCGCTGCTCGACGACATCCTGGGTGGGGTTCTGGATGCGGGTGTAGATGTTGCCGAACTCGGCCAGCGCGAAGAGGTTCGCGGCGTGGTCCGTGTTGTCGAACACGTAGGAGGTGGTCTGGTAGATCGGCGTGGCACGAGCCTTGGTGACAGGGTCGGGCTGCGCGCCGGTGTGAACCTGCTTGGTCTCGAAACGCCAGTTCTCGGAAGAGGTCATCGGTGCTCCTCTGGGGTGCGGGTGGTGAAGTGGTCGGTGGCTTGCCATGACAGTAGGGGGCGTGCCGGGAGCCGACAAGGGCGCCGACTCGCCGCGTAACACGACGTTCAGCCCCGTCATAGCAACGACGGATGCCGCTCCCTCCGCCTGTGTCTGAGCACCCGCGCGCTCCCGCTAGCGTGGACGGTATGACCAAGCGTGCGGTAGTGACGGGGGCAAGTTCGGGGATCGGCGAGGCGACGGCGCGCAAGCTCCGTGCCGACGGGTGGGACGTGGTGGCCGTCGCCCGCCGCGCGGACCGTCTCGAGGCGCTCGCGGCCGAGACCGGCGTGGTCCCGTTCGCCGCCGACCTCACCGTCGCCGCCGACGTCGCCGCGCTCCGCGACTTCCTCGCCGCCTCCGGATCGGTGAACAGCGTGATCCAGGTCGCGGGTGGTGCTCGCGGCACCGATCACGTCGCCACCGGGGATGTCGACGACTGGCAGTGGATGTACGACGTCAACGTCCTGTCGACGCAGCGGGTCGTGGCATCCCTTCTGCCGCTGCTGCGCGAGGCCGCCAAGGCCGACGGTGTCGCAGACATCGTGATCGTGACCTCGACCGCGGCGCGCGTCGCCTACCAGGGCGGCGGCGGGTACAACGCGGCGAAGGCGGCGGAGTCGGCTCTCGCCCAGGCGCTGCGCCTCGAGCTCAACGGTGAGCCGCTGCGCGTCGTCGAGATCGCGCCGGGCATGGTGCAGACCGAGGAGTTCTCGCTCAACCGACTCGGTGGAGACCAGGGCGCCGCCGACAAGGTGTACGAGGGTGTCGAGGCGCCGCTCGTCGCCGACGACATCGCCGACCTCATCGCGTACGCCGTCGAGGCACCCGGCCACGTGAACCTCGACCTCGTCATCGTGCGCCCGGTGGCTCAGTCGGCGCAGCACGTGCTCGCCCGCGGCCCGCTGCACGTGCGGGAGGGCTGAGCGCCTAGGCTGGTGCGGTGCGCCGCTCGGCGCGGGAAGGACGGCGTCGAGTGGGCGAGGCGAACGAGGAGCGCGAGCATCTGACCTGGGAGGGCTTCGGCGAGGCGTCGAGGTCGCTGTCGCGGGACATCCTCGCGGCCGGGTTCGTGCCCGAGGTCGTCGTGGCGATCGCCCGTGGCGGTCTGCTGCCGGCCGGTGCCATCGCGTACGGGCTGGGCATCAAGAACTGCGGCGCGATCAACGTCGAGTTCTACACCGGCATCGGCACCGTGCTCGACGCCCCCGAGGTGCTGCCGCCGGCGCTCGACCTCTCCTACCTCGAGGGGCGGAAGGTGCTGCTCGTCGACGACGTAGCCGACAGTGGCCGCACGCTCGATCTCGCCGTGAAGCTGCTGGTCGACCGGGGCGCCGAGGTGCGCTCGGTGACGATCTACACGAAGCCGACCACCATCATCGAGCCGGACTTCTCCTGGAAGCGCACCGATCGCTGGATCAACTTCCCGTGGTCGTGGAAGGGCTCGGTCCTCGAAGAGGACGGCGGCCTTCCCGCATCCGCCTGAGAGGCACCGGGATGGCGATGAGTCTGACCGAGCTCGCCGCCGCGGGGCTGGTCGACGAGGGCTGGGCGCGGGCGCTCGAGCCGGTCGGCCCGGACATCGCCGCGCTCGGCGATCGTCTGCGCGCCGAGGTCGCGGTGGGTCGCCACTACCTGCCGTCGGGCGACCGGGTGCTGCGGGCGTTCGCCCGCCCGCTCGCCGAGGTGCGGGTGCTGATCGTCGGGCAGGACCCGTATCCGACACCCGGGCATCCGATCGGACTCTCGTTCGCGGTCGACCCGCATGTGCGGCCGCTACCGCGCTCGCTGGAGAACATCTACCGCGAGCTCGCCGACGACCTCGACCTGCCGAAGGCGCCGCACGGCGACCTGTCGGCATGGGCCGATCAGGGCGTCATGCTGCTCAACCGCGTGCTCACCGTCGCGCCGGGTCAGCCCGCATCCCACCGCGGTTGGGGCTGGGAGAAGGTGACCGAGCACGCGATCCGCACCCTCGTCGCGCGGCAGACGCCCACGGGCGAGGCGGCTCCGCTCGTGGCGATCCTGTGGGGTCGGGATGCCGCGAACCTCCGACCGCTGCTGGGCGAGACGCCGATCATCGAGTCGCCGCATCCGTCACCGCTGTCGGCGCACCGCGGCTTCTTCGGTTCGCGCCCGTTCTCCCGTGCGAACGCGCTGCTGGAAGAGCGCGGCGTCGCCCCGGTCGACTGGCGCATCCCGGCCTGACGGCGCCGTGCGTCGCGAGGCCGTCGTGCGCGTATCCTGGGCGCATGCTGGAGGAGGAATACAACCCGTCGCGCTGGAACCTGTTCCGGCAGCAGCAGCGTCGCGCCGAACTGTCGGAGCGGCCCTTCAGCTACGAGATCCGTGCCGCAGAGGAGAGCGATCTCGCCGACATCCGCGAGATCTACAACTACTACGTCACCAACTCCGTCGTGACCTTCGACGAGAAGAAGTGGTCGCTCGCGAAGTGGCGTGACAAGTTCGCCTACCTTCAGAAGCAGAAGATGCCCTTCCTCGTCGCCGAGTCGCCGACCGGCCAGGTGCTCGGGTACGCGCTCGTGCAGCCGTGGGCGGGCAAGTCCGCGTTCCGCTTCACCGTCGAGGACTCGATCTACCTCGGTCACGCGTCGTCGGGCAAGGGCCTCGGCCGTGCCCTGCTCGAGGCGCTGATCGCCGCGTGCGAGGCGAACGGCATCCGCGAGATCGTCGCCGTCATCAGCGACAAGGGCGCGGAGGGCTCCCTGGCGCTGCACGAGAAGCTCGGCTTCGTCGAGGTCGGTCGGATGGGCCGCGTCGGCTTCAAGTTCGGCCGGTGGCTCGGCACGGTCTACCTGCAGAAGTCGCTGAAGCCGACGAAGAAGCGCGGGCTGTTCGGGCGGCTGCGAGACAGCCCCGACGACACCCGAGCCGACGCCGACGCCGACTGACGCGCGCAGTCCTCAGCGCCCGGGGAGCGTCGGGATCGCGGCGAGCAGCTGACGGGTGTACGGATGCTGCGGCTGCGCGAGCACCCGCGCGGTCGTCCCGCGCTCGACGATGCGCCCGGAGGACATGACCACGACCTCGTCGCAGATGCTCTGCACGACCCCGATGTCGTGGGAGACGAGCACGAGGGTCAGGCCCTCGCTGCGGCGCAGGTCGGCCAGCACTTCAAGGATCTGCGCCCGCACCGACACATCGAGGGCCGACAGTGGCTCGTCGCCCACGAGGATGCGCGGCCGGTGCACGATGGCCCGTGCGATCGCGATGCGCTGGCGCTGCCCGCCCGAGAATTCGTGCGGGTAGCGGGCCGCGGCATCCGCATCGAGACCGACGGCCGCGAGCACTTCGGCGACGCGCGCGCGACGGTCGCCGTCGATGCCCAGCGCCCACAGCGGCTCGGCGATGATGCGGCCGACGCGCATGCGGGCATCGAGAGAGGCGTACGGATCCTGGAAGACGATGCCGGTCTCGCGCCGCAGCCAGTGCAGGGCGCGGGCGGGGGAGGCAGCATCCACCTCTCGGCCGTCGATGCGCACACTGCCGGTGGTCGGCGCGTCGAGTGCGAGCAGCAGCCGCACGAGCGTGGACTTGCCCGACCCGGACTCGCCGATGACCCCCAGCGCCGAGCCCTCGGTCACGTCGAGGTCGACACCGTCGAGCGCCGTCGTGGTCTCGCGCGGGCCGAACAGGGCGCGGCGAGGCCCGCGGTGCACCCGCGTGAGCCCGCGGGCCTCGATGAGCGCGGTCATGCGGACTCCTCGGGCAGGTCGGATGTCGCGGCCCCGCGCCACAGCGTCGCCGCGGCGTCGCGCAGCAGGCCCCGCGTGACGGGCGAGGCGGGCTCGGTGAGAAGGGTCGTGAGGGGACCGGTCTCGACCACCCGTCCGGCCGAGAGCACGACCGCATGGGTCGCGACCTGGGCGAGCACGGCGAGGTCGTGGGTGATGAACACGAGCGACATGCGGTCCTCGTCGGCGAGTCGGCGCAGCAGTTCGAGGATGCCGGCCTGCACGGTGACGTCGAGTGCCGTCGTCGGCTCGTCGGCGACCAGCAGGCGAGGGCGTGCGGCCAGGGCCATCGCGATCGCGACGCGTTGACGCTGCCCGCCGGAGAGCTGGTGCGGGTAGCGCGCCACGATGCGCTCGGGGTCGGGCAGTGCCACACGGCGGGCGCCCTCGACCGCGAGGCGGCGCCGCTCGGCGCGGGAGCGCTCACCGTGGATCGCGGCCGCCTCGGAGATCTGGCGGCCGACAGTGCGCACCGGGTCGAGGGCCGTCAGCGGGTCCTGGAACACCATGGCGAGTTCCCGCCCGCGACGACGGGCGAGCTCGCGGTCGCGCAGCCCGACGAGTTCGACCCCCTGCCACCGGATGCTGCCCGACACCGCCGCGCCGTCGGGCAAGAGTCCCAGCAGCGCCCGCGCGGTGAGCGACTTGCCCGAGCCCGACGCGCCGATCAGCCCGACGCGCGCGCCCTCGGGCACCGCGAACGTGACGCCGTCGGGTCGGTCACCTCCAGGCTCCCGCGACACCCCCCGGCACGTGGGTGCGGGCGCGGCTGGCGCTGCCGCCGCTCGCGCGCAGCAGGGGATCGGTCGCCTCGCGCAGGGCGTCACCGAGCAGGTTCAGCCCGAGCACGGTGAGCGAGATCGCAAGCCCCGGCCAGACGACCGAGAGCGGGTAGACGCTGATGTACTGCTGCAGTTGCGAGAGCAGCAGGCCCCACGAGGCATCCGTCACCGGCGCCCCGAACCCGAGGTACGACAGCCCCGCCTCGGCGAGCACCGCCACCGCCATGCCCCACGACAGCTGCACGATGAACACCGGCAGCACGTTCGGCAGCAGGTGCCGCCACAGGTTCTGCGCGGGGGTAAGGCCGGCCGCGCGCCCCGCGAGCACGACGTCGCTCAGCAGTACGCGACGCAACTCGGGTCTCGTCACGCGGGCGATGTTCACCCCGAATCCGATGCCCATCGCGACGATGACCACCCAGAGCGACCCGCCCCAGACCGCGGTGATCATCATGGCGATCAGCAGCACGGGGAACGCGATCAGCACGTCGACGACGACCGCGACGCTCTCGCGCACGAGGCGCGGCGTGAGGGCGCCGAGCGCGGCGAGCACGAGACCGAGCACGGTCGCGATGATCCCCGCGCCGACCGCGACGACGACCGTGGTGCGGGCGCCCGCCATGAGCAGGCTCAGGATGTCGCGGCCCGTCGCGTCCGTGCCGAGCAGGTGCGGCCAGCTCGGCAACTGCCAGCGGATCTCGACGTCGGTGCGCTGCGGATCGAACGGGGTCCAGACCAGGGCGACGGCGGCGGTCGCCAGCACCGCGGCGGCGATGACGAGCCCGATGCGGCCGGCGGGGAGTCGCCACACCCGGGCGATCACACTGTCGCTCATGACGCCTCCCGCTGTCTCGGGTCGATGAGCCGGTGCACCAGGTCAACGGCGAAGCCGACGATGAGCACGAAGGCGGTGAGCGCGAGCAGCTCGCCCTGCACCTTCGGGATGTCCCGTGCCTGCACGTCGGCCACCAGCATCCGTCCGATGCCGGGCAGGGAGAAGAGCTGCTCGATGACGACGGCGCCCACGATGATCGCCGCGATCTGCAGGCCGAGCACGCTGATGATCGAGAGCCCCACGTTCGGCAGCCCGTGGCGCACGAGTGCGCGTGTGCGGGTGAGGCCCTTCGCGGCGGCGGCGGTCACGTAGTCCTGGTCGAGGGCCTGCAGTGTCGCCGAGCGCACGAAGCGCATGAGCAGCGCACCCTCGACGACGCCGATGGTCAGCGCCGGGAGGATGAGGGCGCGCAGCGCGAGCCCCGGATCCGACCAGCCCGAGCGGGGGAAGCCTTGCGCGGGCAGCCAGCCGAGGGTCACGGCGAAGACGATGACGAGCATCATGCCCGCCCAGACGACCGGAACCGCGGCCACGGCCTGCGCGCCGATGCTCAACGCCGCACCTCCCGCGCGGTGCCGCTGCACGGCGGCCACGACGCCGAGGGGCAGGGCGATGACGACGGCGATGAGCAGCGACAACAGGCCGAGCGGCAGTGTCACCTGCGCCTTCTGTCGCAGCTCGTCGCTCACCGAGCTTCCGGTGACGAGCGAGGTGCCCAGGTCGCCGCGCAGCGCTCCGCCGATCCAGTCGAGGTATTGCAGCGGCAGCGGACGGGTCAGGCCCAGCTGATCCCGGATCCGCGCGATCTGCTCGGCAGTCGCGTTGGTTCCGGCGATCAGCTGGGCCACGTCACCCGGCAGCACGTGCAGGGTGAGGAAGATCAGCACGCTGGCGAGGAACAGGCCCAGGATCAGCAGGGCCAGCCGTGTCAGCGTGAATCTGATCACCCGTTGCTCTTCTCCAGGGTGGCGAGGTTGATGCGAGAGTTGACGTTGTCGGCGGGGAAGCCGGTGATGCCCTTGCCGACGGCGACGACCGACTCCCAGTTGTACAGCCAGTCGGCGGCGTTGTCGTCAGCGACGATCTTCGCAGCCTGCGCGAGCAGGTCGTCCACCTGCTGGTCGCTGGTCGCGGCGATCGCCTGCTGGTAGAGCGACTGCACCTGCGGGTTGTTGAACGTGAAGTAGTAGCTCCCGTTCGCCCAGGTGTTGCCGAAGTCTCGCGGCTCGGCGTGGTCGACGAGGCTGAGGTCGTAGTTCTTGTTCGTGTAGACGTCGTTGAGCCACGTCGTGAAGTCGACGCTGTTCACCTTGAGGGTGATGCCGGCGTCGGCGAGGTTCGACGTGAGCAGCTGCGGGATGGTCGTGCCGTAGAACGAGGGCACGGTGAGCGTCAGCGTCAGGTTCGACACTCCCGCGTCAGCGAGAAGCTGCTTGGCCTTGGCCGGGTCGTGGCTGATCGTCGACGACAGGTCCTGGTAGCCGGGGTCCGGCTGCGGGATCGGACCGTAGAGGGGTTTGCCGGAGCCGACAGCGGCGATGATCGCGTTGTGGTCGATCGCGAGGCGGATCGCCTCGCGTACACGGGTGTCGTTCAGCGGCGCCTTCGTGCTGTTGAAGGCGAGCACGAACTTGTCGGTCGCGCTGCCCTTGACGACCGAGAAGTCGCCGCCCTTCTCGACCTGAGAGCTGAGAGTGGCGTCGAAGCCGGTGATGACATCGACCTCGCCCGACTGGGCGGCGGAGATCGCGGCCTGGTTGTCGGGGATGATGTCGAAGACGACCTCGGCGACCTTCGCCTTGTCGCCCCAGTAGGCGTCGTTGCGGGCGAGCGTGATGTTCGCGCCCTGGTTCCACGACTTCAGCGTGAAGGGTCCGGTGCCGTTCGCCTTCGTCTTGTAGTCGACGGTGTCGCCCTTCTTCAGGATGATGCCGGCGCGCCCGGTGAGGTTCCACAGCAGCTGGGAGTCGGGCGACGAGAGGGTGAGCGTGATGGTGTTGCCGGTCGCGCTGATGTTCGACACGTGCGAGAGCGTGGAGCTGTTGGCCCATGTGCTCTCGTCGCGGTGCTGCGTGAGCGACCACACCACGTCGTCGGGCGTCAGCGCCTGACCGTCGTCGAAGGTGACGCCGTCGCGCAGCGTGAACGTGTAGGTGAGAGCATCGGAGGACACCGTCCAGGCGCTCGCGAGCGAGGCGACGATCTTCTGGTCGGGCGTGCGCGAGACGAGGCCCTGATACACGTTGTCGATCAGAACCTGGTCGAGGGCGACCCCCGCGGTCTGGCGGATGTCGAGGTTGGTGGGCTCCAGTGCCAGTCGGATGTTGACGGTGGCGTTGGGGTCGCCAGAAGCGGTCGGTGCGCTGCTGCCCCCGGCGGAGCAGGCGGTGAGTGCGAGGGCGGCGGCGGCCAGGATGGCGGCCCCGGCCAGTGCGGTGCGGCGGAACATGCGGGATCCTCTCGGTGCGGGGATGTCCGTGCTGTGGAACGTCCGTGCGGGGGAAGGGCGCGCGCCGGATCGGCGAGCTTCCCTCAGCCTAGGTCGGGGGCACCGGGCCGCGGCCCAGATGACCGGCCGCCGTCACACGGCGACACGCGACGTCACACGGCCGGTGATCGGCGGCCCGAGGCCGCACGCACGAGGGCCGCCAGCTCGGCCGGGATGTCCTCCTGCACGTTGTGACGCGCAGGCACGGAGACGACGGATGCCGCGGGCAGGCGCCGCGAGAAATCATCGGCGTCACCCGCCGAGACGAACCCGCGCTCGCCGCGGATGAGGGTGATCGGTGCGGTCACGGCGGCGAGGTCGTGCCACCCCGACTCGGACAGCAGATCGCGCACCGCGGAGTCCAAGGTCGGGGCGTCCGCGTCGCCGTTCGCGACGGCGGCGGCGAGGTGCGCGAAGTGATGCTTCCACTCGACGCGGCCGTCCTCGCGCACCCGCGAGTTCAGATAGACGCCGCGGGTCGCCGCGCCACGGCTGCCGCCGAGGCCGAAGGACAGCGCGCGCTCGACCAGCTCGTCGCGGCTCGCCCACGAGGTCGGGCCGGCGAAGAAGGCGCGGATCTGCGCGGGCCCCTCGTCGGGGTTCACGCCGGGGG
>NZ_MEGA01000102.1:0-15299 GCF_001725695.1 Microbacterium sp. SCN 71-21 | reverse complement strand
TCGGTCGCCGCATCGCCAGCGTCGAGGAGGGCGTCGCCGGCACGCCCATGCCGTGGTGGGAGACGCTCATCGACACGGTGCTGCAGGTGGCATCCGTGGGTCTCGGTGCCTCCATCGGCAAGGAGGTCGCCCCGCGCGAGCTCTCGGCCATGGCGGGCTCGAAGATCGTGCGGTGGTTCGGACTCGACGCCCGCTGGCGCCGCATCCTCATCGCCTCCGCCGCCGGCGCGGGCCTCGCCGCCGTCTACAACGTGCCGCTCGGCGGTGCGCTGTTCGCGGTCGAGATCCTGCTGGCCCAGTTCAGCATCGGTGCGGCGGTGACAGCCCTCTCGGTCAGCGCCATCGCGACGCTCGTCGCGCGCCCGCTCGTGCCCGACGAGTCGCTCTACCACGTGGCATCCGTCGAGGTGAATGCGTCCCTCATCGTCGCCGCGATCATCATCGGCCCCCTCATGGGTCTCGGTGCCACCGGGTTCGCCGCGACCACCAAGCGGCTCTCCGGGCTGCGGCCCACCGGTTGGAGGCTGCTCGTCGCGCTTCCGGTCGTCTTCGCCGCCGTCGGTGCCGTCGGCATCGTGTTCCCGCTGATACTCGGCAACGGGCGTGCGCTCGCGACCGCCGGCTTCGACCTGTCGCAGCCCGCACTGCTGCTGCTCGTGCTCGCCGTGCTCAAGTACGTCGCCACCTCGATCTCGCTGGGCTCGGGCGCGATCGGCGGCACCCTGCAGCCCTCCGTCGCGATCGGTGCGGCGCTCGGAGCGGCGGCCGCGGCCGGATGGGCGTTCATCTGGCCGGGCGCCGACGGCACGGCGCTCGCGATCGTCGCGGCGGCCGCCTTCCTCGCCTCCAACATGCGGGCCCCCTTCACGGCGATCGCGCTGATCGTCGGCTTCACCGGAACCGGGTTCGACCTGCTCGTGCCGATCTTCCTCGCGGTCGCCGGCTCGCTCGCGGCATCCCGTCTCGTCGGCCGTGGCGCCCTCGGCCGCTTCGCGCCGATCGACCCCGGCCGCGAGTAGCGCCGGCGGGGCGGTTAGGCTCCGAAGGATGTCGCTCCCCGCCGCCCCCGCCTCCCGCTCGTGCCGCCTCGTGCTCGCGTGCATCGGCATCGGGCTCCTCTCGGGCTTCCTCTCGGGCCTGTTCGGCGTCGGCGGCGGCACGGTCATCGTGCCCCTGCTCGTGCTGCTGCTCGGCTTCGACCAGCGGCGCGCCGCCGGCACCTCGCTCGCGGCCATCGTGCCGACCTCTGCCGTCGGGGTGATCTCCTACGCGGTGCACGGATCGGTCGCGTGGATCCCCGCGCTGCTGCTCGCCGCGGGCGCTGTCGTGGGCGCCCAGATCGGCACCTGGCTGCTGCCGAAGGTGTCGCGGAACGCGTTGCGCTGGGGTTTCGTGGCGTTCCTCGCGGTCGTCGTCGTGAGCCTCTTCCTCGTCATCCCCTCCCGCGGCGAGCCCTTCGACGTCGCGTGGTACACCGCGATCGCCCTCGTCGCCCTGGGCGTCGTCACCGGCGTCGTCTCGGGCCTCATCGGGGTCGGCGGCGGTATCGTCGTCACCCCGGTGCTCATGCTCGCGTTCGGCGCGAGCGACCTGATCGCCAAGGGCACGTCGCTGCTCATGATGATCCCGACGGCGATCTCGGGCACCGTCGGCAACCTCCGCCGCCACAACGTCGACCTCGCCGCAGGCCTGATCATCGGCATCGCCGCGTGCGCCACCACCGCCCTCGGGGCGTGGGTCGCGACGATCGTCGATCCCTTCGTCGGCAACGTGCTGCTCGCCGCCTACCTCGTCTTCATCGCGGTGCAGATGGCGCGCAAGGCGCTCACGGCGCGCCGGGCGCGCTGACGCCGGAGGCGCACCCCCGACGCGCCCCGACGTCCACGGTGCGCACCTCCAGCGTCCTCCCGGGCGCGGCCGGGCCCCCTCGGTAGGATGATCGGGTGCCCGTGAACACCGAGCTCGTCGGCCGCGTCTTCCCGCCGACCGCCCCGTACATCGTCGGCCGTGAGAAGGTGCGCGAGTTCGCGCGCGCCGTCTTCGCCACCGACCCCCAGCACGTCGACCCGGCTGCCGCCCAGGCGCTCGGCTACGCCGACGTGGTCGCCCCGCCGACCTTCGCGATGGTCATCCAGGACCTCACCCTGCAGCAGCTGCTCGCCGAGCCCGACTCGGGCATCGTGCTCGAGCGCCTCATCCACGCCGAGCAGCGCTTCCGCTACACACGGCCTATCGTCGCCGGCGACGAGCTCGTCGGCACGCTGTCGGTCACGGGCGTCCGCGCCGTCGGCAAGGGTGCGATGGTGACCAGCGAGGCCGAGGTCACGGATGCCTCGGGCGCACACGTCGTGACCGCGACATCCATCCTTCTCGTGGGAGGCGACGAATGACCGACCTGCAGATCGGCGACGTCGTCGCGGAGCGCGACGTGCACCTGACCCGCGAGGCGCTCGTGCGCTACGCGGGCGCGTCGGGAGATTTCAACCCCATCCACTATCGCGACGACATCGCCCAGCGCGTGGGTCTTCCCGGCGTCCTCGCACACGGCATGCTCACGATGGGCCTCGCTGTCGAGACCGTCGTGCCGTGGCTCGGTGACGCCGGACGCATCCTCGAGTACGGGGTGCGTTTCACCCGGCCCGTGCTGGTCGACGCGGAGGACGGTGCCGATGTGCACGTCGTGGCGGCCGTCGTCGCCGTCAGCGACGGGGAGGCCCGCATCGACCTCACCGTGACCTTCGGCGAGACGACCGTGCTGGGCAAGGCCCAGGTGCGGGTGCGCACCGCCTGACCCATGCCCGAGATCGACCCGCTGCCGCTCGCGCAGCTCACGACCCTCCGCACCGGTGGCGCCCCCGAGCGCATGATCGACGCGCTCACCCGCGACGAGCTCGTGACGGTGCTGCGCGACGTCTGGGCGAGCGGCGACGACTGGCTCGTGCTGGGCGGCGGCTCGAACCTGCTCGTCGGGGACGAGCCATTCGAGGGAACGGTCGTGCGGGTGCGCTCAGCGGGCGTCGAGCGGCTCGCAGCCCCGGAACCGGGCATCGCACGACTGCGGGTGCAGGCGGGTCACGCCTGGGACGATCTGGTCGCACAGAGCGTCGCGTGGGGGCTGTCGGGCATCGAGGGCATGTCGGGCATCCCGGGAACCGTGGGCGCCGCGCCGGTGCAGAACGTCGGCGCGTACGGGCAGGAGATCGCCGACACGCTCGTCGCCGTCGAGCTGATCGACGAGACGACCGGCGAGGTCGTGGAAGTGCCCGCGGGCGAGCTGGGCCTCGGTTTCCGCACGTCGGTGCTCAAGCACCACTACGGATCGGTGCCCGCCCGGCGTGCCGTCATCCTCACCGTCACCCTCGACCTCGCGGACATCGGCACCGCCCCGCGCCCGCTGACCTCCGACCGGCTGCGCCAGGCGCTGCCGGTCGCGGCGGGCGCCGAGCTCTCGCTCGCGGAGGTGCGCGATCTGGTGCTGCAGACCCGGCGTGCGAAGGGGATGGTGCTCGATGAGGCCGACCCCGACACGCGCAGCGCCGGGTCGTTCTTCCAGAACCCGATCGTGTCCGAGCAGTTCGCCCGCAGCCTTCCCGATGCCTGCCCGCGGTGGCCGATGGAGTCGACCCGCGAGCCCGTCATCGTCATTCCGTTGGCGGCATACGACGGGTACGTCCCCCGCGCGGCGCCCCGCAACGTGCAGTACAAGCTGAGCGCCGCGTGGCTGATCGAGAACGCCGGCATCCGCAAGGGGATGCGGCTGGGCCGCTCCCGCGCCTTCGTCTCGTCGAAACACGCCCTCGCCCTGACGAACCGCGAGGACGGCACGGCCGCCGAGGTCGCCGAGCTGGCCCGGTTCGTGCAGCAGCGGGTCGCGGCCGACTTCGGCATCGAGCTGCAGCCCGAGCCCGTGCTCGTCGGGGTGGAGCTGTGAGCGCGCGGCGCCGTGCCGCGGCGATCGCGACCCTCGCCCTCGCGATCGTGCTGTCGGGGTGCACCGGCGATGCGCTCGGACCCGCGACTCCCTCGCCGTCGGCGACGCCGCCCGCCCAGCCCGCGACGCCGGTGACCGCTGCCGAGCTGCCGTCGTACACGGCGGTCGCGCGGCTCAGTGGCGCCCTGGACTGCACCGGAACCCTGATCTCGATCCCGACATCGGCGACGGATGCCGCATCCGCTCCGGCATACGTGCTGACCACCGGTCGCTGCGCGGGCCTCGACGCCCAGAGCGAGGCGAACGAGACGATCGTCGACCAGCCCGGTCGCGGCACGGCCCGCTTCCTCGACATCACCGGCGCCTCGAGCGATGCGATCGTGACGTCGAACATCGCGCGCGTCGAGTACGCCACGCGCCGAGGTGACGACATCGCCGTGCTCCGCCTCGACGCCTCGCTGGCCGATCTGGCCGCGAAGGGTGTGACACCCCTCACCGTCTCCTCGACAGTGCCCGACCAGGGCATCGCCGTCACGAACGTGGCGGTGCCCACGGAGGACCTCCCCGAGGCGGATCGCGTGATGCGCAAGGGCGAGTGCACGATCGGTGCGACGCGCACCGTGCTCGAGTACAAGTGGCTGTGGTTCGGTGCGCTCTCGACGCCGTGTCCCGGCGTGATCGGCGGAACCGCCGGCGCCCCGCTCATCGCCGACGGCCAGGTGGTCGGCATGATCGGCACGACGAACGTGGGCGTGCCGACCGGCCGCGGATCCTCCTGCTACGTCGGGCGACCCTGCGAGGTCGGCTCCGACGGTGCCACGTTCGTCGCCGACTCCAGCTACAGCATGCCCGTGGCATCCGTGTCCGGCTGCTTCGCGACCGGGCGGTTCGCGCTCGGCTCGGGGTGCGGTCTCTCCGACGCGCAGTGGAGCATCGACGGCGGCGGCATCTTCGGCGGCGACGGGCAGGACGGCACCGGACGAACCCCGTCCCTCACCCTCCAGGCCGCGACGACGGCAGGACTCGAGGTGCAGCTGAACGTGCCGATCGCGGATGCCGCGACGTGCACTGATGCATCGACGTACGACGCCGGGCGGCGCTACATCCTCGATCCCGGCGATGAGCGCGTCGTGCCGGTGGCACTGCCGACGACCAACTCGTTCGTGGTGGCGTGCATCGCGGTGCCGGGGGATGAGGCGAACGCCGCCCGCATCGTGTTCTCGATCGACACCGTCGCCCCCACCGACGGCCCCGAGCTCACGGTGCAGCGCTTCGCCGATGGCGGGGTGCTCGTGGAGCCGGTCTTCGACCTGCCCGACATGTCGAGCGTCTGGGTGAAGTTCGGCGACCCGTCCGAGACGGTCTGTGCGGATCCGACCGGCTACTCCGAGGCCTACCGTCAGCCGTTCCTGTACGAGCGCGGCGCGCTGCCGCTGCGGTTCTGTGCCTACGGCTTCGACGTGGCGGGCAACAAGTCGCCCGTCGTCGACCACATCATCGATCCGGCGACGCCGACGCCGACGCCGGGCGCGACGATCCGCTGACGCGCCCCGCAACGACCGCGGTCAGGCCGCGACCTCGGTTCTGCCGCGGTCGGTCAGGCTGCGACCCCGGTCAGGCGGCGCCGAAAAGGCGCTGCAGGCGGTGCACGCCCTCGAGCAGCGCGTCGTCGCCGAGCGCGTACGACAGCCGCAGGTAGCCGCTCGGGCCGAACGCCTCACCGGGGACCACGGCGACCTCGGCCTGCTCGAGGATGAGGTCGGCGAGCTCGAGCGATGAGGTGGGCGTGACGCCGCCCCACTCGCGGCCGAGCAGCCCCGTGACATCCGGGTAGACGTAGAACGCGCCGAGCGGGTTCGGCACCGTGACGCCCGGGATCTTCGCGAGCTCGGCGACCATGAGGCGCCGGCGTCGGTCGAAGGCCTGCCGGAACTCCTCGGCCTCGGTCTGGGGGCCGGTCAGCGCGGCGAGCGCCGCCCGCTGGGCGATGTTGTTGACGTTGCTCGACAGATGCGACTGCAGGTTGGCGGCGAGCGTGATGGCGTCCTTCGGGCCGACCATCCAGCCCACGCGCCATCCGGTCATGGCGTAGGTCTTCGCGACGCCGTTGACGAGGATGGTCTGGCCGGCGACCTCGGGAACCACCTCGACGACGGATGCCGCGCGCGCGCCCTCGTAGACGAGGTTCTGGTAGATCTCGTCGGAGATGATCCAGATGCCGTGCTCGAGGGCCCACTCGGCGATCGCGCGGGTCTCGTCGGGGGTGTACACGGAGCCGGTGGGGTTCGACGGCGACACGAAGACGAGCACGGTGGTGCGCGCGGTGCGGGCCGCCTCGAGCTGCTCGACGGTCACCTTGTAGTCCTGGTCGGCGCCGGCGAACACCTCGACGGGGATCCCGTCGGCGAGACGGATGGCCTCGGGGTAGGTGGTCCAGTAGGGCGCCGGCAGCAGCACCTCGTCGCCGGGGTTCACGACCGCCTGGAAGGCCTGGTACACCGATTGCTTGCCGCCGTTGGTGACGATGATCTGCGACGGGTCCACCTCGAGACCGGAGTCGCGCAGGGTCTTCGCGGCGATCGCCTCGCGGAGCACCGGGAGGCCGACCGCGGGGGTGTAGCGGAAGTTCGCGGGGTCTTCGAGTGCGTGGGCCGCGGCATCCACGATGAACGACGGCGTCGCGAAGTCGGGCTCTCCGGCCGCGTAGGAGATCACCGGGCGGCCGGCGGCCTGAAGGGCCTTGGCCTTGGCGTCGACCTTCAGCGTGGCGGACTCGGCGATGGCGGAGAGCTTGCGGGACAGCGGAGCGCGTTCAGACACGCTCTCGAGCGTAGTCGCCCGACGGGTCTCGCACCCGGGCGTGTCGCGTGCTCAGCGCGCGTCGACCGTGCTCGGAGCGAGCGAGCTCAGCCATCCCTGCTCGGAGCGAGCGAGCTCAGCCATCCCTCCCACTCGTCGAGTCCTTCGCCGGTGCGCGCGCTCGTGAGGATGATGCGGGCCGTCGGGTTGACGGCGCGCACGTTCGCGAGGAACAGGTCGAGGTCGAAGTCGAGGTGGGGGAGCAGATCGATCTTGTTGACGACCACGACGTCGACCGAGCGGAACATGACGGGGTACTTCAGCGGCTTGTCCTCACCCTCGGTCACGCTCGCGACCATGGCGCGATGGTGTGCGCCGGTGTCGAACTCCGCGGGGCAGACGAGGTTGCCGACGTTCTCGATCAGCACCACGTCGAGGGCGTCGAGGTCGAGGCCGTGCAGCGCCCGGTGCACCATGGGGGCGTCGAGGTGGCATTCTCCGCCGAAGCCGTTGCCGGTGTTCAGCAGCGAGATCTGGGCGCCGTGGCCGTCGAGGCGGTCGGCGTCGAGCGAGGTCTCGATGTCGCCCTCGACGATGCCGAACCGCACGTGCGCGCCGAGGTCGGCGAGGGTGCGCTCGAGCAGCGCGGTCTTGCCCGCGCCGGGGGAGGACATCACGTTGACGGCGACGACGCCCGCGCCGTCGAGGGCGGCGCGGTTGCGGGCGGCGGCGGCGTCGTTCTCGTCGAAGATGCGCTCGAGCACCTCGATGCGCTCGCTGCCGGTCTCGTAGCCGGAGTGGTCGCCGATGTGGTCGTGGTCGTGGTCGCCGTGCGCGTGGTCATGCACGTCGCCATGCGTGTGCTCGTGGTCGTGGCTGTGCACGGTGCCATCGTCGTGGCGGTGGAATCTACCCATCTCGGTCGTACCCCTCTGTCGTGGCGACATCCATCGATCGCACCAGGAACTCCTCACCCGAGCGCACGGCCACATCGTTCGTGCCGCACGCGCTGCACACGATGATCGGGAGGCCCGTGAGCGTCGTCTCGGCCCCACAGCGCCGGCAGTCGAGCACGGCGGGGATGGATGTCACATCCAGCCGCGAGCCCGCCAGCTGAGGGGTCTGCTCGCAGACGACTCCCCAGCAGTAGACGAGTGTCTCGGGCACGACCTGACGAAGGTGCCCGACGTCGAGCTGCACGCGTTCGACCCGCCTCCCGCCGGCGGCGCGCGTGGCGATGCCGGCGATCGACCGGCACAGCGACAGCTCGTGCATCGGCGGCCCTCCCTCGGGTGCGCGGCGGATGCCGCGTGCTGGTCACCCTAGGACGCCCACCGCGGCAGCGGGAGTGGCGATCGCCGTGAGAATCCCCAGCGCGACACGGGCGCCGGGGCGGTCGCCGAGCCCGCTCAGCCCCGGTGCAGTGTCTCGGCGGGCGTCTCGCCGAACTCCTCGCGGTACCAGCCGGCGAAGCGGCCGCCGTGGCCGAAGCCCCACCGCTCGGCGACGCCGGCGACGCTCGTGCCGCGGCGCGCGTCGCCCGCGAGCAGGTCGGCGCGCACCCGCAGCAGGCGTTGCCGCCGCACATAGGCGCCGGGTGTCGTGCCCAGTCGCGCCCGGAAGGTCTGCTGAACGTGGCGAGCGGACGCGTGCACCGCCGCGGCGAGATCGTCGATCGAGAACGGCTCGGCGAGATGCCGCTCGATGTGGTCGAGGGCGTCCTGCATGAGCGCCGTGCCAGAGGTGGGAGCCTGCAGCAGGGGCGAGTGGTTCGAGGGCTGCAGCAGCAGGAGCGACGAGACGAGCAGGTCCTCGATGCTCTGGCGGCCGAGAGGCGCCTGCAGCAGCGAGGCATCCATCATCGACTCGGTGCTGAGCAGCTGCACAGCGATGCTCCACCGGATGGTCTCGGGCCCGGAGAGATCGAACAGCGGCGCGAAGCGCACCGGCTCGTCGAGGCGGCGGCCGAGCATGCGGGCCAGCGCATCCTCGACCGCGCGGCGCTCCACGCGCACGAGCAGCCGCGGCGACTCGGGTGCGAGCTCGAGGCGCACCGGCATGCCGGGGGACACGACGACCGCCTGCACCGACGACGTCGTGAGCTCGTTCCCGGCGACACGGGTCGTCGAGGTGCGCGCCTGGTTCATATGCACGGTCACCGCGTCGGCGCTCGCGGGCACATCGACGGTCGCGGCCGCTCCCACATCGAGGTGGGCGAGGGTCACCGTGCCGAAGCGGCGCGCGGCGACGACCAGGTCGAGGCGTTCCCGGGCATCGTGGGGGGCGACGACGCCCCGGCCGAGCAGGTCGTGCAGGGCGCCGGCGGCGACGCCCGCATCGTCGGTGCGCACCAGCGGCGCACCCGTCAGCGCAGGGGGCACGCGGAGGGCGCGGTCGCTCGTCACGACACCCATTGTGCGCTCCGCGGATATTCACGGCGCTATCCGGATATGCCGCCGTGAGGCACCGGCCTACATTGACCCCAATGCGCAGCCCGCCAGGGCGTCGGCTGCGACCGAACCGGCTCGCCCCAGCGAAGGAGAGAGGCCATGAGCGCACCCGTCCTCGACGTCGTCGGCGCGTCGGACGCCGATGCGATCCGCCTGCAGCAGCGCCTCAGCGATCCCGGCACCGTCGCGACCCTGAACCACCTGCTCGACAACGCCGAGATGGTCGCGGGCCTGCTCGACGTCGTCGCCGGGTTCTTCGCCCACTCCGACAACATCATCGACAACGTGGCCGTCAGCTACCACGAGGCCGTCGCGATGGTCACCGCGAGCCCCGTCGGCAAGCGCGTCGTCGACGCGGTGCCGAAGTTCGTGAAGCTCGCCGACCAGACCCTGCCGCTCGTCGAGCACATCGCCGACGTCGACCTCGTCGAACGGCTGAACCGCTCCGGACTGCTCGATCCCGCCCTGCTCGATCTCACCTGGCGGGTCGCCGAGGGTGTGCACCGGGCACAGCGGCAGGCGACCGAGGAGGCCGACCAGAAGCCGGCGGGACTCATGAAGATCGCCGGGATGGCGAACGACCCCGATGTGCGCCGCGGACTCGTGTTCGCGCTGCGCATCGTGAAGGAACTCGGCCGGTCGCTGCGCGCAGAGGGCGCCGCAGATGATGCCCAGGAAGAGGGGAAGACCGCGTGACCAGTGTGCTGTGGCTCCAAGGCGGAGCCTGTTCGGGGAACACCATGTCGTTCCTCAATGCCGACGAGCCCAGCGTCGTCGACCTCATCGTCGACTTCGGGCTCGAGGTGCTGTGGCATCCCTCGCTCGGCGTCGAGGCGGGCGCGGCGGCGAAGAAGATCTTCACCGACTGCGTCGACGGCACCCGCCCCCTCGACATCTTCGTCTTCGAGGGAAGCGTCATCGAGGGCCCCGACGGCACCGGCCGCTTCGACCTGTTCGCCGACCGTCCCATGAAGGACTGGGTCACCGAGCTCGCGGCCGCGGCATCCATCGTCGTCGCCATCGGCGACTGTGCGGCGTTCGGAGGTCTCCCGGCGGTCGCCCCGAACCCGAGCGGATCGACCGGCCTGCAGTTCCACCGCAAGGCCCGCGGCGGCTACCTCGGCGCCGACTGGGTGTCGAAGTCGGGCCTGCCGGTCGTGAACATCCCCGGCTGCCCCGCGCACCCCGACTGGATCACGCAGATCATCGTCGCCCTCGCCACCGGCCGCGCCGGCGACATCGCCCTCGACGACCTCGGTCGCCCGCAGACCTTCTTCACCCAGTTCGTGCACAACGGCTGCACGCGCAACACGTTCTTCGAGTTCAAGCAGTCCACCCTGGCCTTCGGCGAAGGCACCCGAACGGGCTGTCTGTTCTACGAGTTCGGATGCCGCGGCCCGATGACCCACGCGCCCTGCAACCGCATCCTGTGGAACCGACAGTCGTCCAAGACCCGCGCCGGCATGCCCTGCCTCGGTTGCACCGAGCCCGAGTTCCCCCACGCGGACCTCGCGCCCGGCACCGTGTTCGCCACCCAGCTCATCGCCGGGGCGATCCCGAAGGACCTCCCGCCCGGGGAGGACCACGTCACCTACCTCGCGATGGCTGCGGCGGCACGCATCTCTGCCCCGAAGTGGTCGAAGGAAGACATGTTCGTCGTCTGACGGGCAGGAAGAGGCATCCGGATCATGAGTTCGACCATCGATCTCCACGTCAGCCCCCTCGGCCGCGTCGAGGGTGACCTGGACGTGCGCGTCACGATCGAGGACGGCGTCGTCACCGACGCCTGGACGCAGTGTCAGATGTTCCGCGGGTTCGAGACGATCCTGCGAGGCAAGGACATGCGCGCCGGCCTCATCATGACGCCGCGCATCTGCGGCATCTGCGGCGGCAGCCACCTCTACAAGGCGTGCTACGCGCTCGACACCGCGTTCCAGACCTTCGTGCCGCACAACGCGACGCTCGTGCGCAACATCGCCCAGGCGGTGGAGACGCTGCAGTCGATCCCGCGCTACTTCTACGCGATCTTCGCGATCGACCTCGTCAACGAGAAGTACAAGAGCTCGCCGCTGTACGAGGAGGCCGTGCGCCGGTTCGCGCCGTACGTCGGCACGAGCTACCAGCCGGGCGTCGTGCTCAGCCAGAAGCCGGTCGAGATCTACGCGATCTTCGGCGGGCAGTGGCCGCACTCGTCGTTCATGGTGCCGGGCGGCATCATGGGCGCCCCGACGCTGAGCGACGTGACGCGCTCGGTCGCGATCCTGAAGAACTGGAAGGACAACTGGCTCGAGAAGCAGTGGCTCGGGTCGTCGGTCGAGCGCTGGCTCGAGAACCGCACCTGGGAGGACGTGCTGGCCTGGGTCGACGAGAACCACGCGCAGCGCAACTCCGACTGCGGCTTCTTCATCCGGTTCGCGCTCGACATCGGCCTCGACACCTACGGGCAGGGCTGGGGCAACTACATCGCCTCGGGCACCTACTTCGACCCGGCGTCCTACGACCGTCCGACGATCGAGGGCCGCAACGCGGGACTCATCGTGCGCTCCGGCGTCTACGCGGGCGGGCAGCACTTCGAGTACGACCAGGCACGGGTGTCCGAGGATGTCGCGCACTCGTTCTACCGCGGATCCGACAACGTGCACCCGTTCGACGGCGATCAGAACGCGATCGACCCGTTCATCGGTGCGAAGGAGGACAAGTACTCGTTCGCCAAGTCGCCCCGCTACGACGTGCCCGGCATCGGACGCCTGCCGCTGGAGGCGGGGCCTCTCGCCCGGCAGATCGTCGCCGGCAAGCCCGCGACATCCGACTTCCAGGACTACGACCCGCTGTTCACCGACGTGCTGGCCAAGAAGGGCCCGTCGGTGCTGGTGCGGCAGCTCGCCCGCATGCACGAGGCGCCGAAGTACTACGAGAAGGTGCTGCAGTGGCTCGGCGAGATCGACCTGCACGGGTCGTTCTACCAGACCCCGGTCGACCCGGTGTCGGCCCGCGGCTACGGCGGCACGGAGGCCGCGCGCGGCGCGCTGCAGGACTGGATCGTCATCGAGGACGGCAAGATCGCGAACTACAACGTGATCACCCCGAGCGCGTGGAACCTCGGCCCCCGCGACAAGGACGCCGTCGTCGGCCCGATCGAGAAGGCCCTCATCGGCACGCCGATCCACAACCCCGAGGATCCGATCGAGCTCGGGCACGTCACCCGCAGCTTCGACGCCTGCATCGTGTGCACCGTGCACGCGTACGACGGCAAGACCGGTCGCGAGCTGTCGTCGTTCGTGATCAACAGCATGGTGTGATGTGACCGGCGCAGGACCGGCTCCGTACGAGCTGCTCGATGAGGTGGCGGGGCCGCGGCTCGACCTCCTGGTGATCGGCTGCGGCAACGTGCTGCGCGGCGACGACGCCGCCGGACCCGTGGTGGTGCGGCGGCTGTGGGAGGCGGGCGCCCTCCCCGAGAGCGTGCGGCTCGCCGACGGCGGCACGAGCGGGATGGATGTCGCCTTCCAGATGCAGCGCGCCGACCGGGTGCTGATCGTGGATGCCGCGAGCACGGGCGCCGAGCCCGGCACGCTGTACGCGGTGCCGGGCGACGTGGTTGCGGGGCTTCCGGCGGCCGGCACGCTGGGCAGCCACGACTTCCGCTGGGACCACGCCATCGCGTTCGCGCGGTGGCTGCTGGGTCCGTACTTCCCCGCCGAGGTCGACGTGGTGCTGATCGAGGGCGCCTCGTTCGGCTACGGCGACGCGCTCAGCCCCGCGGTCGAGCGCGGTGTCGAGCGGGCCGTGGCGCTGGTCACCGAGAGGATCGCCGAGTATGCCTGACGTCGCCGTCGAGACCGTGACGGTCGAGTTCACCGCCGAGGGGCATCTGCGGTTGCCGGCGGCGTTCGCGCGCGCCCATTTCCCCGACGACAGACTGGCGGCGCTGCGCACCGACCCGGCGCACATCGTCATCATGCCGGTCGGGGTCGCCGCCCCGAACGGCATCATGATGAAGCAGCGCAACCTGCTCGGCGACCGCAGCGCGCTGCTGCGCGAGGCCCTCTCGGACGAGTTCACCGTCGGCCCCGTCGACGCCGAGTGGTCGGCGAAGCGCCGCCGGCTCACCATTCCCGCGGGGGCGACGTCGTGACCGGCATCGCCCGTCCCCAGGCACTGGGCGCGTTCCCGTTCCCCGCGGGTCTTCTGCTGATCGCCGGGGGTGAGGAGACGGATGCCGCGCGCACCGCGCTCGTGCGCGGCATCCTGCCGGAGACCTGGCCGGCCCGCCTCGAGGGGGTGCGTCTCGTGCACGAGGGCCGCCTCGACGAGGCCGCCGCCTGGTTCGCGGACTCCGACGACCCCGTCGACCGCTACAACCTGTTCGTGCTCGACCCCGAGCGCGTGAGCCGGTCGGAGGCCGCGGCCGCCGTCGGCGACGACTGGCGCCCGCTCGTCGATCACGTCGCCTACACGGTGGGGCTGACGAGCGTGCCGCCGACGTCCGAGGGGCTCCACGGCGAGCTGGCCGCGCTCGTCGGCACCGCGGAGGCCGCCGCCGCCCTCGCCGACGGCGACGAGCCCGTGGCCCTCGCCCACCTGCGGCTCGCCGCCGACGCCGCCCGCGACGTCGCCCCGGCGCTCGCCGGCGTGGTGCTGAGCGAGCTCGCCGACCGCGGCCACGATCTGGTCGACGCCGAGGAGGCGGTCGCGCTGCTGCGCGGCACCGACCTGCCGGCGGCGGCCGCGGAGGCCTTCTTCCACCGTGCCGGGCTCGTGCACGGCCTCGCGATCGAGGGACGCCGCTCGCTCGGCGACGCGATCTCGCTCGGCGACGCGATCGCGGGCTACACGGAGGCGCTGCGCCGCATCGACGAGGTCGGGCAGCGGTCGCTGTTCGCGCGCATCCATCTGAACCTCGGCACCGCCTACCTCGCGGCCCCGATCGTCTCGGACGCCGATCACCTGCGGGTCGGCATCGCCCTGCAGTCGCTGCGCACCGCGGTGCGGCTGCTCGACGAGGAGCGCGACGCCGAGGAATGGGCGAGCGCCCGTCTGAATCTCGCGAACGCGCTCGTCTACGCTCCGTCCGCGAAGCAGCGCGACCACCTCATGGAGGCCGTCGACCTGTACGAGGTGGTGCTGCGCACCCGTTCGCCGAAGAAGGACGCCCTCGGGCGCGCGCGGGTGCTGTCGAACCAGGGCAACGCGCTCGCGCACCTGGGTCTGCTCGGCGATGCGCGCGAGCGCTTCGATGAGGCCGAGTTCCTGTTCGCGTCGAAGGGCGATGAGAGCTCCGCCGCGATCGTGCGCGATCTGCGCGGCAGCCTGATCGCCGTGGGCGCCGACGACTGAGAAGAGGATGCCCCGCATGACCACCATCGCCCCCACCCCCGCCGACGAGACCGTCGACCTCGACGCCGCCGCCACGCGGCTCGACCGGGCCGTCGCGGCCCTCGCCGAGCTGTCTCCGGAGAGTCGCGCGGTCGCGGACGAGTTCGCGCTCGCCGCCGACGCGCTCGCGAAGGACGCGCTGACCACGATCGTGCGCACTCTCCGCGCCGACCCGCGCGGCAAGGAGCTGCTGTTCGAGCTCGTCGACGACCCGGCCGTGCGCATGCTGCTCGGCATGCACGGCATCATCCGCATGCCCGACCCGGCCGGGATCGCCGCTCCTGTCGAGCGGCGACCCGCGTTCGTGAGCCTCGAGGCGATGCTGCGCGGACCCCGGGCCGTGCCGATCGGCGCCTGCGGAGTCGGCGCGCACGCTTGCGGACCCGAGGGCTGCGGCTGCGGCGCGCACTGAGGTCGACGTGCTCTCCCCGACATCCCCCTCGCTCGAACGCCACGCACTCACCGTGCGCGGCGTGGTGCAGGGTGTCGGCTTCCGGCCGCACGTCGCCCGGGTGGCGGCCGCCTACGGGGTGACCGGCTGGTGTGGCAACGACGACGAGAGCGTCTTCATCGAGGCGCAGGCCACGCGGGGCGCTCTCGGCGCGTTCATCGCCGCGGTGCGGGCCGATGCGCCGGCTCTCGCCGTGGTCGACGACGTCGAGGTTCGCGCGGTCGCGACCATCCCCGACGAGAGCGGCTTCCGCATCGTGCCCTCGCGGCGGGTCGAGGGGGCGCGCACCCTG
>NZ_MEGA01000101.1:0-7249 GCF_001725695.1 Microbacterium sp. SCN 71-21 | reverse complement strand
GTTCCCACGATGGCCTCTCTACGTCAACGACGGCGAAAACCCCGCGGGAAGTGACACCACGCTAAGAGACTCACCCTCCGCGCCCTGAAGCTCCCGCGCCGCGTACTCTCGACGCGCCCCAGCCCCGCGACCCACCCCCGGTCCGAATCAACGTCATCGCGCCGAATCCATACACGCCCGGCGCGCGCCGCGCATGGACTCGGCGCAGAGATGTGGACTCGGCGAGGAGGAATGACGGCGCAGCACCGCGACCGCCGCGCAGCAGCGCGACCCCCGCGACCGCGGCGCGACACACGCGCAGCACCGCGACCCACGCGCAGCGGCGCCACCCACGCGCAGCACCGCGACCGCCGTGAGCAGCAGCGCCACCCCCCGACCAGGGCGCGGCCGCTACCGCACGACGAGGCGCGGGGTGACGAGGCGGTGGGCCTGGGCGTCGGTGGCGTCGTCGGGCAGGGCGAGCAGGTCGAGCACGGCGCGCGCGACCTCGCCGAGCTGCTGCTCGACGCTCGAGAAGCCGAGGGACACGGCGACGGGGGTGTCGTCGAAGCCGCAGACCGGCACGGTGTCGCCGACGGCGAGGAACGCGCCGAGCGCGAGGGAGTCGGAGGCGCACACGATCGCGTCGACGTCGGTGCGCGCGACGAGCTCGCGGGCCGCGCGTCCGCCTTCGGCGACGCCTTCGAGGGCGTCGATCTCGAGGTCGGCGAGCAGGCCGTCGGCGGACATTCCGGCGGGAGCATGTTCGGCGATCACGCTCGCCCATCCGGCGCGCCGGTCGTCGCCGGTGCCCGATCCGGTGGGCCAGCCGATGTATCCGACCCGGGGTCCGGCGGTCGCGACGAAGTGCGCGGTCGCGGCGCGCACGCCGGCCTGCCCGTCGACGTCGACCCACGGATGCGGCGCGTCGAGGTGTCCCCAGGGCCTGCCGAAGGCGACGAACCGGATGCCGCGGCCCCAGAGCCAGTCGATGCGCGGGTCGTCGTGCACGGTCGAGGTGAGCACGAACGCGTCGACGTCCGCGCCGTCGCTGAGGCGTCGCAGCTGGGCGATCTCGTCGTCGGCGTCGGCGGCGGTGAACAGCATGACCCGCAGGCCGCGGGTGGCGGCCTGTTCGGTGAGCGCGTGCAGGAACCGGTCGAGGACGCTCCCCGAGATGCCGTCGGCGGCGAGGTGGTCGAGCCGGATGCCGATCGTGGAGCTTCGTCGGGTGCGCAGCCGGCGGGCGGAGGCGTGGGGCAGGTAGCCGAGCTCCTGAATGGCCCGCTCGACCCGCTCGCGGGTCTCGGGCCGCACGATCTCGGGGGAGTTGAGCACGTTCGAGACGGTCTGACGGGAGACGCCGGCGGCGGCTGCGACATCGATGACGGTCGGCTGCGAGTGCATCGTGTCCCCCTCTCGGATGCCGCGGGCCGCGGCATCCGCGTCGCGCAGGCACGTCCGGGTCTGCCGCGCACCCGCTTGACAGCCCTCCGGCCCGCCTCGTACGTTATCAGCGATCGGATTTGATGGTTCAAATTGAACGATCAAAACCAGCAGAGCAGCTGACGCTCTCGACTCATCCGAGGATGGATGGGCGGACACAAGGAGATCACATGCGCACTACAGCACGTCGCGGCCTGGCGTTCGTCGCCCTCGCCGCCACCGCGACCCTCGGCCTCACGGCCTGCGGGTCGGGATTCTCGTCGGGAAGCTCCACGAGCGGGTCCGGCACCCTCACCTCGTCGAACGACCCGCTGACGGTCATGATCGGCTCGTCGGGCGACGCGGAGACCAAGGCCGTCACGGCCGCCGTCGACAGCTGGTCGCAGAGCTCGGGCACCAAGGCCACCGTGGTCGCGGCATCCAACCTCAGCCAGCAGCTGTCGCAGGGCTTCGCCGCCGGAAAGCCGGCCGATGTCTTCTACCTCTCGACCGACGCCCTCGCCGGCTACGCGTCGAACGGGTCGCTGCTCGCCTACGGCGACCAGCTCGCCAACAAGAGCGACTTCTACCCGAGCCTGGTGAGCTCGTTCACCTACGACGGCAAGTTCTACTGCGCGCCGAAGGACTTCTCGACGCTGCAGCTGATCATCAACACCGACATGTGGCAGGCCGCGGGCCTGACCGACTCCGACTACCCGAAGACGTGGGACGACCTGACCGCCGTGGCCAAGAAGCTCACGACCGCCGGTCACGTCGGTCTCGGCATCTCGGGCGAGTACGCCCGCATCGGCTCCTTCATGGTGCAGGCCGGCGGCAACCTCATGAACGACGACTCGACGCAGGCGACCGCCAACTCGACCGCGAACGTGCAGGCGCTCGACTACGTCAAGCAGCTGCTCAACGGCGGCGAGCTGAAGTACGCCAAGGACCTCGGCGCGGGCTGGGGCGGTGAGGCCTTCGGCAAGGGTCTGGCCGCGATGACGATCGAGGGCAACTGGATTACGGGTGCCATGAGCTCCGACTACCCGAACGTGAAGTACAAGGTCGTGGAGCTTCTCGCCGGTCCCGCTGGGCAGGGCACCCTGCAGTTCACGAACTGCTGGGGCATCGCCGCCGACAGCCCCAACCAGGCCGCCGCACTCAAGCTCGTCGAGCAGCTGACCAGCAAGGACAGCCAGCTGGCGTTCTCGAAGGCGTTCGGCGTCATGCCGTCGATCACCTCGGCTGCCGATGAGTGGAAGAGCGAGAACGCGGCGCTGGTGCCGTTCCTCGACGCCGCCTCCTATGCCAAGGGCGTGCCGACGGCAAAGGGCTCGGCCGACGTCGTGACCGACCTCAACAGCAAGCTCGAGTCCCTCGCCACGAGCGACCCGCAGACGATCCTCGACGCGACGCAGACGAACCTGCAGGCGCTGCTGGCCAAGTAAGGGGCATCCGCCATCATGTCCGCAACCACGAGTCGGCCTCGCCGCTCCGCGCTCCGGCGCGGTGAGGCCGCCTCGGGGTGGATCTTCACCGCCCCGGTCGTCATCCTGCTCGGCCTCTTCCTCGGCGTGCCCGTCCTCATGGCGCTGTGGGTGAGCTTCTCCGACTGGGGCGGCCGGGGCAGCCCCTTCTCGTCCGGCGTGCACTTCGTCGGGCTCGACAACTACGCGCAGCTGCTCACCGGCGGCGGCCTCGCCACGCAGGACTTCGGCATGGCGCTGAAGAACAACGCCTGGTACGTGCTGCTGGTCGTGCCGATCCAGACGGCCGTCGCGCTGGGACTGGCGGTTCTCGTGAACCGTCAGGTGCTGCGCGGGCGCGGCTTCTTCCGCACCGCGTTCTACTTCCCGTCGGTCACGAGCTCGGTGGCGATCACCGTGCTCTGGCTGTTCCTGTTCTCGGCGACGGGCGCCGTCAACGCGGTGCTCTCGTGGGTGGGCATCCACGGTCCGAACTGGTTCAACGACCCGCACGGCATCGTGCAGAACCTGCTGGGCGTCTTCGGCGTGACCCAGGGGCCGGCGGCCCTCACCGACAACACGTTCCTCGGCGTCTCGTGGTGGAACTGGCTGGGCGGCCCGTCGGTCGCCATGTCGGCGTTCATCATCATGGCCGTGTTCACGACGAGCGGCACGTTCATGCTGCTGTTCATCGCGGCGCTCCAGAACCTCTCCGGCGACGTGACCGAGGCGGCCATCATGGACGGCGCGAACGGCTGGCAGCGCTTCTGGCAGGTCACCCTCCCGCAGCTGCGTCCGACCCTTTTCACGGTGCTGACGCTCGGCCTGATCGGCTGCTGGCAGGTCTTCGACCAGATCTACACGGGCACGCAGGGCGCCCCGGGCAAGACCACGCTGACGCCCGCGTACCTCTCCTATCAGAGCTCGTTCGTCAACCAGGAGTGGGGGCAGGGTGCGGCGATCGCGTTCATCCTGTTCGTCATCATCGTCGTGCTGACGCTGCTGCAGCGTTGGGTGCTGCGTGAGCGCAAGGTGTCCCGCCGTCGCATGCGCCTCTATCAGAGCGCGGTCGTCGAGAGCGCGGTCATCGAGAAGGGGGGTCGCTCGTGAGCGTCGCCACCGCCGCTCGTCGCGCCCGTCGCAGCTTCCGCCTCGGCGGACCGATCACCTATGTCGTGCTGAGCGCGCTCGCGATCGTCTACATCGCCCCGTTCCTGATCCAGGTGGCGACGGCGTTCAAGACCGATGAGGATGCCACGGCGAACCCGGTCTCGCTGATCCCCAACCCGTTCACCACCCAGGCCTTCACGACCCTGTTCGCGAACTCCGACTTCCCGGTGTGGTTCATGAACTCCGCGATCGTCACGGTCTTCGTCACCCTCGGACGCGCCTTCTTCGCCTCCCTCGCCGGTTACGCGCTGGCGCGCCTGCGCTTCCCGGGGCGCGGCGTCGTGTTCGCCGCCCTGGTGGCGGTGATGTCGGTGCCGACGGTGGTGCTCCTCATCCCGAAGTTCCTCGTCATCAACCAGCTCGGCATCTACGACTCGTACACGGGCATGATCGTGCCGCTGCTGGCGGACGCGGCGAGCGTGTTCATCATGAAGAACTTCTTCGAGTCGATCCCGCCGAGCGTCGAGGAGCAGGCGCGCATCGACGGCGCGGGCAGCTTCCGGGTGTTCTGGTCGGTCGTGCTGCCGATGGCGCGTCCGGCGCTCATCACGATCATCATCCTGTCGTTCCAGGGGTCGTGGAACGAGCTCGCGCACTTCATCGTGTCGACGCAGAGCCCGGCGCTGACGACCCTCACGAAGGGCGTCGCGGGGCTCGCGAGCGGCCAGCTCTCGCAGGGCAACCAGTTCCCGATCAAGCTGGCCGCGGCGGCTCTCATGACGATCCCGGTGGCGGTGCTGTTCTTCATCTTCCAGCGCCGCATCATGAACTCCAGCGACGGGGCGGTGAAGGAGTGACCGCGCGGCATCCGACGATCGTCGCCACGTGCGGCGGGTTCGTGCCGGGATCGTGGAGCGATGCGGCGTACGGCCCGATGCTGCTCCATGCGATCGCGCTCGCCCGCGTCGAGGGTCGGCGCCCGCGGGTCGCTCATCTCAACACCGCGGGCGGCGACCAGCGCCACATCGAGGGCGTCGAGCTCGAGGCGGCGAGACTGGTCGGGGTGGATGCCTCGCACGTCCACCTCTTCCCGCATCCCAACGTGCCCGACCTGCGCGCGCACCTGCTCGCCCAGGACGTCATCTGGGTCAGCGGGGGCAGCGTGCTGAACCTGCTGGCGCTCTGGCGTCTGCACGGACTCGACGTGATCCTCGACGAGGCGTGGCGTGCCGGCGTGGTGCTGGCGGGCGGCTCGGCGGGCGCCCTGTGCTGGCATGCCGGAGCGACGACCTCGTCGCGCGGTCCCGGCATCGACGTGCTCGCCGACGGACTGGCGTTCGTGCCCGGCTCTCTCGCCGTGCACTACGACTCCGACCCGACGCGGCGCGTGGTGCACGAGGCCGCGATCGCGGCGGGCGAGCTCCCCGCCGGGTACGCGCTCGATGAGGGCACCGGCCTCGTCTATCGCGGCACCGAGCTCGTCGACGTCATCGCCGAGCGGCCCGGCGGCGCGGTGTGGCGCATCGAGCGCGACGCCGCCGGCGACGTGCACCCGCAGCCGATCCAGCCTCGCGTGCTCGGCGCTCTGCGCGCCGCGGGCTGAGCGCGGCATCCGATTCTTCTCTCTCCCGTCCGACCGGAAGGCACCCTCTTCATGACCACCGACGTCCGCGTGCAGGCCGCCGACACGTCCATCCCGTCCGCCCCCCTGCAGCCGCTGCTGCACGACAGTGTGGTCGCGCTCGCCGCGCCCACGCAGGTGTGGTCGTCGCCGAGCGGGACGGTGGGGGAGCGTCCCATCCACGGGCTGTACCACTCCGACGTTCGGGTGCTCGACCGCATCGTGCTGGGCATCGACGGGTCGGCGATCGAGCCGATCGCGACCGAGCATCGGGATGCCGCGTCCCTCGCGTTCATCGCGCTCGCCCGCGGGCTCGACGACGCGACCGCCGACCCGCGGGTGCGCGTCGAGGTGACCCGCACGGTGACCCCCGGCGGGATGACCGAGCGCATCCGGATCGTGAACGGGCTCGACGAGCCCGTGGCGGCGCGGGTGACACTCGCCCTCGCCGGCGACTTCGCGCAGCTGCACGAGGTGAAGGCGGGTCTCGAGGGCGACCGCATCGCGGTGGCCCGCCAGGTCGGCGACGGCGTCGCGGTGCTGAGCCGCGACACGGCCCGCGCCGAGATCGCCGTCTCCGGCGCGCGCCTCGTCGAGGGTGCCGGCGCCGGGGAGGTCGAGATCGTCTGGGATGCCGCGGCCGACCCCCGCGGCGCGGCCGAACTGGTGTGGCGGGTGTCCGCCTCCGACACGGCCGCCGTCGTGCGCGGAGCCGCCGAGCCGCCCAACTGGCGCGCGCTCGCCCCGAGCGGCGACGACCGCCTCGACCGCTGGGTCGCCCGCGCGACCGGCGACCTCGAGGCGCTGCGCATGGCGACGGTCGCCTCCCCCGACGACGTCTTCCTCGCCGCGGGGGCGCCGTGGTTCTTCACCCTGTTCGGCCGTGACTCGCTGTGGGCCGCGCGCCTCGCGCTGCCCCTCGGGCACGAGCTGGCCGCATCGACACTGCGTGTGCTGGCCGGCTACCAGGGTGCGAAGAGCGACCCCGAGACATCCGAGCAGCCCGGCCGCATCATGCACGAGCTGCGCGCGGTGCAGAACGAGATCCCCGGCGAGAACGTCTCGCTGCCTCCGCTCTACTACGGCACGGTCGACGCGACCCCGCTGTGGATCACCCTGCTGCACGACGCCTTCGTCGCCGGGATGCCGCGGCCCGAAGTCGAGGCGCTGCTGCCCACCCTCGACCGTGCGCTCGGCTGGCTGCGCGACCACGCCGACAGCGACGGAGACGGCTTCCTCGAGTACATCGACGAGTCCGGACGCGGCCTCGCCAACCAGGGCTGGAAGGACTCCGGCGACTCGATCCGCTGGAACGACGGCACGATCGCGACCGGCCCCATCGCGCTGTGCGAGGTGCAGGGCTACGCCTACGAGGCGGCGCTGGCCGCGGCATCCCTGCTGGACGAGTTCGGCCGCGCGGACGGCGACGAGTGGCGCGCGTGGGCCGCGCAGATGAAGCAGCGCTTCGCCGCCGCGTTCTGGATCGACGACGCGCGCGGCGGCTACCCCGCCATCGCGCTCGACGCCGACAAGCGGCGCGTCGACGCGGTCACGAGCAATATCGGGCATCTGCTCGGCACGGGCATCCTCACCGAGGCGCAGAGCGCGGCGGTCGCCGCCCATCTGGTCAGCGCCGACATGTCGTCGG
>NZ_MEGA01000100.1:0-7259 GCF_001725695.1 Microbacterium sp. SCN 71-21 | reverse complement strand
CCCATTGTGCAATATTCCCCACTGCTGCCTCCCGTAGGAGTCTGGGCCGTGTCTCAGTCCCAGTGTGGCCGGTCACCCTCTCAGGCCGGCTACCCGTCGACGCCTTGGTGAGCCATTACCTCACCAACAAGCTGATAGGCCGCGAGCTCATCCCTGACCGAAATTCTTTCCAGCTGCTGAAGATGCCTTCGCAGCTCGTATCCGGTATTAGCAGCTGTTTCCAGCTGTTATCCCAGAGTCAGGGGCAGATTGCTCACGTGTTACTCACCCGTTCGCCACTGATCCAGAGAGCAAGCTCTCTTTCACCGTTCGACTTGCATGTGTTAAGCACGCCGCCAGCGTTCATCCTGAGCCAGGATCAAACTCTCCGTAAAGAATTTTTGCTGTTCCGAGCGGAATAGGCCCGGCGCAGCGAGTTTGATCTGACCAAAGGGATGTCATTGCTGACTATCCGTTGCCGGCACCGAAGTGCCGGTCTTTGATCCAAAGGAATCTCAGATCAGCCGAAGCTGATCACGAGGTTATTTGGCATTTGACAAGTGCACGCTGTTGAGTTCTCAAGGATCGGATGCTCCTGCCTTCCAGCCTCTCGGCCTTCTCTGCAGGGCAACTTCTCTATCTTATCCGTCTCGTTTCGCTTGTCAAATCCGGCGTGTCGCGCTTGGCGATCTGGGATCCGACTACTCGACGAGTAGGAACCCCATCGTAGACATGACGTCTCAGACTCTCAAGGAGTCTGTCTGATGGGGTTTGTCTCCGCTTGAGGAGGGGAGGCTTTCTCAGCCTCACCGCGCTCCTTTGGGGCGAACAAGTGATACTTTACGTGGGCCCCCGGGGTCGGGCAAATCACCGCCGCATCCCGGGCGTGTCGCGGCATCCTCCCGCGGAATTCCGCGGGTCATGCGAGCCAGGTGTCGGCAGCGGATCTGGGCGTGCGCCACTGGACACGCACGCACAGCGCCACGGTGACGACACCCCACAGCGCCGCTGCGGGTGGGAGCACCCGGTAGGCGAGATGCTGCGGCGTGTACTCGTGCGTGAAGCCGCCACCGATCACGAGACCGCACACCCACGCGAGCACGAGGATCGCCGGGAGACTCGCCCACCACGCGAGCCGCAGGTATCGGTTCGCCCGCGGGGCCGGCATCCGGGGCGACCGCGCGAGGGTCATGGTCGCCCAGACGGCGAGAACCAGAAGCCCGAACGCGCTCGATGTGTACTGCACCCAGCGGTATCCATCGAGGGGTCCCCACATCTGCGCGAGCGCCGGGATGATCGCGCTCCCCCATCGTCCTTCGTGACTGAACGCATCCCACACCAGATGTGTCGCCACCCCCATGGCGAGCGCCAGCACCCACCACGCGATGACGGTGACGCGTGCACGCACCGTGCGGGCGGCGAGAGTCTCGAACTGACGGCGGGGCGAGGCATCCCAGGCCTCGGGAAGGCGGCGTGCGAGCCAGGTCGGCGCGAGCGGACGCACCGCGGGACGGAGCACCACGCGCCACACGAGCCACAGCACGGCGGCCATCGCCGTCGTCACCAGGATCGCTCGCGGGTCGTGCGTGACCACGTAGGGAATCGGAAGCTGACGGGTGAACAGCGGGAGGTCGGGGGTCATCGCCCCGACCGCGACAGCGGATGCCGGCAGCACTGTGCGCGCGAACGGGAGGGCGACGACAGCATGGCTCGGTGTGAACGGCATCGCTCCCCCGTGTGGTCAGCCGGGGAGGAGTCCGGCGAGCGTCTTCTTGCCGCGCCGCAGCACCGACACCCCGCCGGGAAGGCCGAGTGGCACGACCGCCGAATCGTCGTCGACCTTCTCGCCGTCGATGCTCACGCCGCCCTGCGCGATCGCACGACGCGACTCGGACAGTGACGCCGTGAGGCCCGTGTCGACGAGCGCCTGCGCGACACTCGATCCCGCCACGACCTGCGCGCTCGGGAGCTCGTCGATCGCGGTGCGCAGCACCGCGGCATCGAGTGCGCGGAGATCACCGGACCCGAACAGAGCGTCGGAGGCCGCGATCACCGCGCGAGCTGCCTCCAGGCCGTGCACCGTCGTCGTGACCTCGGCCGCGAGGCGACGCTGCGCCGCCCGCCGGAACGGCTCGTCGGCGACCTGCCTCGCGTAGTCGTCGATCTCCGCCTTGGTCAGGAACGTGAAGATCTTCAACCTGTCGATCACATCGGCGTCGAGCGTGTTGAGCCAGAACTGGTACATGCGGTACGGGCTGCACATCGCGGCATCCAGCCAGATCGCGTTGCCCTCGCTCTTGCCGAACTTCGTGCCGTCGCTGTTCGTGATCAGCGGTGTGCCGATCGCGTGCGCCGACACGCCCTCCACCCGGTGGATGAGGTCGGTGCCGCTCGTGAGGTTGCCCCACTGATCGCTGCCGCCGGTCTGCAGCACGCAGTCGTAGCTGCGGAAGAGCTCGAGGTAGTCGAGGCCCTGCAGGATCTGGTAGCTGAACTCGGTGTAGCTGATGCCGGCCTCGGAGTTGAGGCGGGCGCTGACGGCATCCTTCTTGAGCATCGTGCCCACGCGGTAGTGCTTGCCAATGTCACGCAGGAAGTCGATCGCCGAGAGCGGTGCCGTCCAGTCGAGGTTGTTCACGAGCCGCGCCGCATTGGCGCCCTCGAAGCTCAGGAACTGCTCGACCTGGGCGCGCAGCTTCGCGACCCACTCCCCCACGGTCTCCTTCGTGTTGAGCGTGCGCTCGGCCGTCGGGCGCGGGTCACCGATGAGACCGGTGGACCCGCCGACCAGGCCGAGCGGCTTGTGCCCCGCGAGCTGAAGCCGGCGCAGCAGCAGCAGCTGCACGAGGTTGCCCAGGTGAAGGCTCGGTGCGGTCGGGTCGAAGCCGCAGTAATACGTGATGGGGTCTCCGCCGAGAAGCGCGCGCAGCGCATCCTGATCCGTGGACACATGCACGAGGCCCCGCCACACGATCTCGTCCCAGACGTTCGGGAACGCCGGATCGTTGGCGGGCGCGAGTGCGCTCAGTTCGGGCGTTGACACGCGTTTCAGGCTATCGGATGCCGCGGGCCGCCCTCGGCTCGATGGCGCGGTGTCGCAGGAGACGTGCCTCGATCGCGGATGCCCCGTCGGGGCTCCGTGCCACACTGAGGCCATGGTCGAGATCACCGGAGGCTGGATCGCCGCCGTGCTGGCGGGCGTCGTCGTGACCGTGCTGCTGGGAGCCGCGCTCGTGCTCACCGCGGCCGCCATGCGCCGCCTGTCGACGGCGCTCCTCATGACGGCAGGCGCCGCGGTCATCGCCGCCCTCGTCGTCGCCGTCGTGGCGCACGTCGAGGCGCCCGCGCCGATCGGCGTTCCGCTCGCCCTCGTCGGGATCGCCGCCGCCGTCGTCGGCGGAGACCCGATCACGCGGCGCGTTCTGGCGATCGCCGCATCGGGTCGCGTGCGCGAGACCCCCGACGGCGGCATCGTCGTCACGGACGACGCCGGGCCGGCGGCATCCGATGATGTCGTGCTGCTGCGCGGCGGCGCCACCATCGGCTACCTGGAGCGCATCGCGACCGCGGCCGCGATCATCGCGGGCTACCCGGAGGCGATCGCGGCCGTCGTCGCCGTCAAAGGCGTCGGGCGGTTCTCGGAGCTCACCGGGTCGGAGGCCCGCGAGCGCTTCATCGTCGGCACGCTCTCGAGCCTCGTCTGGGCGGCGCTCGTCTCGGCCGCCGTGCGGCTCGCGCTGTTCTGAGACTTACCCGAAGCGTCCGTTCACATAGTCGTGCGTGCGCGGATCGATCGGGTCGCCGAACATCGCGTCAGTGTCACCGTGTTCGACGATGTGGCCCGGCTGCCCCTGCGACGCGAGGAAGAACGCGCACTGCTGCGAGACGCGCTGCGCCTGCTGCATGTTGTGCGTGACGATGACGATGGTGACCTCCTGGGCCAGCTCGAGCATCGTCTGCTCGATGACGCGCGTGGACGTCGGGTCGAGCGCCGAGCACGGCTCGTCCATCAGGAGAATGCGCGGCTTCACCGCGAGCGAGCGGGCGATGCACAGGCGCTGCTGCTGACCGCCCGAGAGCCCGCCGCCCGGCGAGCGCAGGCGATCTTTCAGCTCGTTCCACAGTCCCGCCTTCGTGAGGCAGGACTCGACGAGGAAGTCCTTCTCGGAGCGGCTCGCCGACACTCCCGCGAGCTTCAGCCCCGCGACCACGTTGTCGTAGATCGACATCGCCGGGAACGGATTCGGCTTCTGGAAGACCATGCCGATCTTCTTGCGCGCATCGACGAGGCGATGACTCGCGTCATAGATGTCGTCGGCGTCGAGGAGCACCTCGCCCGCGAGGGCCGCGGACGGCACGAGCTCGTGCATGCGGTTCAGGATGCGCAGGAACGTCGACTTCCCGCAGCCGGAAGGACCGATCAGTGCGGTGATCTGACCGGCGGGCATCTGCAGCGAGACATCCTGCAGCACGAGGTGGTCCCCGAACCAGGCGGAGATGGAGCGGGCCTCGAGGCGTGAGGGGGGCACAGAGCTTGCGGCCTGTGCCTCGGCCGCTTCCAGGCGCTCACGGGTGGCCGAGGCTCCACCGAGGAATGAGACCGCCGACGCGCGCACCTTCGCCGCAGCACCGCCGAACGGGCGAGCGGGGGCCTCGTCTCCCGGGAGCGGTGCGCCTGCACCACGACCACGAAACGCCGTGCGGCGCTGATCCCGACGGCGCGCGACGTCGCTCGGTGGCACGAGGGACGGCTCCGCCGCTGCCGCTTCGAGACCGTCGATCTCCGCCGCGCTCACGACTTCCGTCAGCAGCCGCTGCGGGAACATGACATCGACCACGATCGACAGGACGGGCTCGAGGCCTGCGGAGAGACTGCGCGCCTGGGCCTTCAATCTGTCTGCGTCACGGACGATCTGCCGCGCTGAGGGAAGTAGACTTTTCGCGCCGGCGGTGAGCTGCGGATAGCGGGCGGTCCGCTCAAACAGCGTCAATTCCAGCTGTGCTTCGAGGTTCGCGATCGTCTGGCTCACGACAGACTGCGCGCGGCCCAGTTTGCGTCCTGCGGCAGAGAAGCTGCCTTCGTCCGCGGCGGCCACGAAGGTGCGAAGGTGATCCAGGGAAACGCCATCCAGCATGTATCGTCCAAACAGATATCAAACATCGAATAATATAGGCTTATCACATGGAAAGCCGTCCGTATATTGCTGATCACGATAGGATGGGTCATGAAACAGCACATTTTGATATTCGGAGCAGGTGGGTTCGTAGGTGGCGGGGTATCCCGCCATCTCTCGGCGACAGGGCATGTCGTGCGCGGTGTCACGCGTTCGCCCGAGAGCGCGGACCGGCTGCGAGCCGCATCGATCACGCCGATTATCGGCGATCTGGAAAACAACCTGAACGCCTTGGCTGCGGCAACTAAGGATGCGGATGCAATCATATATGCGGCCCAGCTTCACCCCGACGCCGAGCATCACGCCGTCTCAGTGCTGCTCGATGCGATCGCCGGGACGAACAAGCGCTTCATCTTCACGTCGGGCACCGGCGTCTTCCTCCAGCGGACAGGCGGAGCCTGGAGCCAGGACAGCTTCTCCGAGGAGGATGTCTTTACACCCGAGCCTTTGGCCGCGCGCCGTATCGAGGTCGAAGCGCTCGTGCGTGCCGCCCCAAAGCGCGACATCCATGGAATTGTGATCCGGCCACCGGAGATCTGGGGTCCGGCGGATCATGGCCACGTCGCAATGACCTATCGCTCGGTCGCCGCGACGGGCACCGCCTGCTATGTCGGCGAAGGGCTGGCCAGCTATTCCAATGTCCATATCGAGGATATCGCTCGGCTCTATGCGCTGGCGGCTGAACGCGGCGAAGCGGGCGCACTGTATCATGGCGTCGGCGGCGAGATTCCCAACCGATGGATCGCGGAAGCTGTGGCGCGCGACCTCGGCTGTGAGGCGCGTAGCGTCTCCGCGGAAGAAGCGAACGATGTTTGGGGCGAGTTCGGCGCGCTGATTATGGCCTCGTCAAGCCGGTCGCGTTCGCCCAGGGCGCGCGACGAACTCGGCTGGACGGCTGAAAGTACGGACATGCTCGCCATGATCGGTGAGCCACGCCTGAAGGCTTTGGCCGAGAGCGCTCCGCCAACCAACTGACGGCACTTGCCGCCATCGAAACTCTGCGTCCGGCGACCACTCGGCAGCCGGCAAGGGCAGAACTTTGCCAACAACAACGAAGGAAGACATCAATGAGCACACATCAGGACAAGGTCGCGATCATCACCGGCGGCAAGCAGGGCATCGGGCGCGGCATCGCCAATCTTTTGGCGCAGCGCGGCGCGAAAATCGTCCTCGTCAATCGCGAGGATGCCGCAAAGGAAGCGTCCGAGATCGGCAATGGCGCGATCGCCATCGCCGCTGACGTGACGAGTGAGGCCGATTGGGCGCGAGTCGCCGGCGAGGTGGAGCAGAAGTTCGGCCGCGCCGACATCCTCGTGCATGCGGCCGGCATTTACCCGATCGCCGGACTCGACCAGATGACGCAGGAGGAATGGCGCCGCGTAATGGCTGTGAACCTCGACGCGCATGTGATCGGCGCCCGCGCGATCGTGCCGCTGATGCGCAAAGCGGGTGGCGGATCGATTGTCGCCGTGGGTTCCGACGCGGTCGGCATGGTGACCCCGCCCGGAATGGGCTTCTCCCATTACATCACGTCGAAGATGGGCGTGGTCGGTCTCGTCCGCGCGCTCGCCAATGAGCTCGCGGCTGACAACATCATCGTCAATGCCGTCCATCCTGGCATCACCGACACGGAAGGTGCGAGCGGCATGCCGAACGAGCAGAAAGCGCAGGTCTACATGATGCAGGCGATCAAGCGGCTCGGCACGCCGGCCGACATCGCCGGACCCGTCGCCTTCCTCACCAGTGAGGACGCGCGTTTCGTGACCGGTCAGACGCTTGTGGTCGATGGCGGCCTGATGCGGCTCTGACCGGAAGTGGAGAGCCCGCCAGCACGTCCGGTGAAACGGACGTGCTGGCGACCAGGAGGCAAGCATGAAACTCTTCTACCATCCTGGAACCTGCTCGCTCGCCCCGCACATCGTGCTGGAAGAAGGCGGTTTCGACTTTGCGCTTGAGCTCGTTGACGAGCACCATCGCTATTCGGCAGGCGACTTCTACGCTGTGAATCCGAAGGGCTACATTCCCGCACTGGAGCTGGATGACGGCGAGATTCTCACTGAGGGCGTGGCAATCGTTCAGCATCTGGCTGATATTGCGCCCGTCGAG
>NZ_MEGA01000099.1:0-7299 GCF_001725695.1 Microbacterium sp. SCN 71-21 | reverse complement strand
CGATCGCCGGCGTCGGCGCGATGAACCTGCCGCTGCTGATGGCGCTGCTGGTGGCGGCCGCGGTGCTGGGCGATGCGCTGAACTATTCGATCGGCCGGCGCCTCGGCCCCAAGGTATTCGGCTGGGAACAGTCGCGCCTGTTCAACAAGGCGGCATTCGACCGCACGCATGCGTTCTATGAACGCCACGGCGGCATCACCATCATCGTCGCGCGCTTCCTGCCCTTCGTGCGCACCTTCGCGCCTTTCGTGGCTGGAGTGGCGCAGATGAGCTACGCCAAGTTCGCGCTGTACAACGTCATCGGCGCGCTGCTGTGGGTGATTGGACTGACCGGTCTGGGCTACCTGTTCGGCAACACCGGCTGGGTCAAGGAGCACTTCGAATGGGTCGCGCTGGCGATGATCATCATCCCCGGCCTGCCGGCGGTGATCGAGGTGCTGCGGCAGTGGCTGCGCGCCCGCGCCAGAAAGTCTGCGAAGGCAGCAAGGGTGTTGTAACTGGGACTATCGGTTTCTGTCGGCTCGCCCTAGAATCACGCATGTCGTCAGGAACCGGCGCCTGGCCCGACGCGGGCGGCCGGCATACGAGCGGCATCCAAGATGATCGGACGCCCAGCCATGAAAATCCTTCTTATCAGCCAGGATGATGCAGCGGTCGACCGCATGCGCGGCGCGCTGCGCGATGCCGGCCATACCGTCGATACCGTCGCCGAACCTGCCGACGGCGACGCCGTGCTGCGTGGCGGTCACTTCGACGTGATCGTGCTTGATCTGGAGCGCACGCCATCGGCCGGTCTCGAATGGTTGCGTGGCCTGCGCCAGCGCCGCGTGCGCTTGCCGGTGCTGGTGCTCACGCCGCTCGACGCCGTCGATACGCGCATTTCGGCGATCGACGATGGCGCTGACGACTACCTGATCGTGCCGCCCGATCCGCGCGAGCTGGTGGCGCGCTGCCGCGGCCTGATCCGGCGCAGCGGCGGCGGCACCTTGCGCAACGAGATCGTCACCTGTGGCGAGCTGGTCATCGACAGCCGCAAGCGCGAGGTGCGCCACGGCTCGGTGCCGATCGACCTGACGCCGCGCGAGTGGTCGATCCTCGAGTACCTGGTCATGCACGTCGGTACGGCGGTGACCAAGGAACGGCTGCTGCGCGCGATCACCGGCTGGGACGAGCAGCTTGCGCCGAACGCGATCGAGGTCTACGTGTCGCGGCTGCGCACCAAGCTGGCCGGCACCGGCACGCGCATCAGCACGGTGCGCGGCGTCGGCTACCGGCTCGAACAGCCCGAAGACGTCGCGCAGCGCACCCAGTGGTGAAACCGGCGTCGCGGTAGCCGATGCTGCGGCAGCCGGTGCTGCGGCAGCCGGTGCCACGCTTCAGGTCGCGCGCGCCTTCGGCCCCGGCGGATGCTTGATCAGGTAGCGCCGCATACCGCGAAAGATCGCATCGGCTATCTTGACCTGGTAGCGAACGTCGTTGAGCCGGCGTTCCTCGTCGGGATTGCTGATGAACGCCGTTTCGACCAGGATCGACGGAATGTCGGGCGCCTTCAGCACCGCGAAGCCCGCTTGTTCGATCTGCCGTTTGTGCAATTCGCCCACGTCACCCAGCTCGGCCAGCACGATGCGGCCCAGGTTGCTCGAATCCTTGATCTGCGCCGTGGTCGACAGGTCGAGCAATATCTGCCGCACTTCGTGGTTGCGGCTGCCCAGGTTCACGCCGCCGATCAGATCCGAGGCGTTCTCCTTGCGCGCCAGCCAGTTGGCGGCGGTGCTGCTGGCGCCGCGCTCCGACAGCACGTAGACCGAGGCACCGCGCGCGTGCGGGCGCACGAACGCGTCGGCGTGGATCGACACGAATAGATCGGCCTGCACGCGCCGTGCCTTCGACACGCGCGAGGCCAGCGGCACGAAGAAATCGCCGTCGCGGGTCATGTACGCGCGCATGTTCGGCTCGGCGTTGATGCGTTCGCGCAGCCGCTGCGCGATGCGCAGCACCACGTCCTTTTCCATCGTGCCGCGGCGGCCGATCGCGCCCGGGTCTTCACCGCCGTGGCCCGGGTCGATCGCCACCGTGACCAGCCGCGCGATCGCGGGGCGGCCACGCACCGGCGTGCGTGCCGGCGTGTCGGGTACGGGTTCGCGCTCGGCCGTCTGGCCGGCCTCCGGGACACCACGTGCCAATGGCCCTGGCGTCTGTCCGGCGGGCGCTGATGGCGACGCTTGCGACGGCGATGATGCAACTGCGGAAGAGGGGGGCGCGGCAGCCGATGAAGCCGATGGCGAGGGGGCCGTAGCCCCGTTGCCCTGTCGCTCGCGCAGCAGCGCCGCGATCGGATCCTCGATCGGCCGCACCGATGCGCCCGCAGGCGCCGCACCGCCGGCGCGCTCCTCGCCCAGGCTCTTGAGCGGATCCACCGGCACGATCGGATGCAGATCGAGCACCAGCCGATGGCGATACTTGCCCACGGGGGCCAGGTTGAACAACTGCGGCTGCACCTCCGACTTCAGGTCGAAGACGATGCGCGCCACGTTCGGCCGGTTCTGACCGACGCGCACTTGCTGGATGTATGGATCGTCGGGCCGGATCTTGGCGACCAGCTCACGCAGTGCCGGGTCGATCGACAGGCCTTCCAGGTCGACGACCAGCCGCGGCGGATCGGAGAGCTGCAGTTGCGTGGACTTCAGCGGCTCGTCGAGCTCAAGCGTGACGCGCGTATAGTCGCGCGCCGGCCAGACGCGCACCGCCAGAATCGACGCGGCGCGCGCCAGCGGCACGTTCAGCCCGAGCAGCGCGCCGCCCACGCCGGCGTGCAGCGACAGCAGGCCGAACCCTGAGTGCGCGCCGCGCCTTAGCCAGCCGCGGCGCCCGTTGCGAGCGCGCTCAGGCATGCGCGGCCTCGCTCGGAGCCGGCTTCGAGCAGCGCCAGCCGCGCGTTGTCGCCATGAGTCGGATCGAACTCCAGACGCAGCCGTAGATCGGGCGCCGGCAAGCTGTCTGCTGCGCGCTCCGGCCACTCGACGATGGCCACGCCGTCGCCGCCCAGGTATTCGTCAAACCCCGCATCCAGCCAAGCCCGGTCGGTGGAGAATCTATAGAAATCAAAATGATACAACCGGAATCTAGAAAGCTCGTAAGATTCAAGCAGTGTAAACGTGGGGCTTTTGACACGCCCCGAATAGCCGAGTGCGGCGAGCAGCGCGCGCGTGAAGCTGGTCTTGCCGGCCCCCAGGTCGCCGGACAGATAAAGTATGAATCCCGGCGTGAGCAGCGGCGCCAGCCGCTGCGCCAAGTGCGCCGTGGCGGCTTCATCGGCCAGTGGCAGCGTCATTCGGTCGAGCGGGTGGTTCATCGGTACTTGCGTGCGGCCGCAGTGCGGCTCTGAAAACGATGGGATTCATGAACGACAGACCGACGATGACCATCGATCAGCCGACCAACGGTGGGGCCGGCCGTCCGGGGGCAGGCCGTCCAACCGGCCGGACACCACAGCCCTGCCCGAACGCGCAGAGGGGGCGGATGCCTCGCATCCGCCCCCTCCCGCGCACCACCGCGGCTGTGCTCACCCGAAGCGGCCCGAGACGTAGTCCTCGGTCGCCTTCTGGGTGGGGTTGGTGAAGATCGTTCCGGTCTCGGCGAACTCGATGAGCTTGCCGGGCTTGCCGGTGCCGGCGATGTTGAAGAAGGCCGTCTTGTCGCTCACGCGCGAGGCCTGCTGCATGTTGTGGGTCACGATCACGATCGTGAACTCGTTCTTGAGCTCCTCGATCAGCTCTTCGATCGCGTAGGTCGAGATCGGGTCGAGCGCCGAGCACGGCTCATCCATCAGCACGACATCGGGGGAGACGGCGATCGTGCGGGCGATGCACAGTCGCTGCTGCTGGCCGCCCGACAGTCCTGCGCCCGGCTTGTCGAGGCGATCCTTGACCTCTTCCCAGAGGTTCGCGCCGCGCAGCGACTGCTCGACCAGGGCGTCGGCGTCGCTCTTCGAGATGCGCTTGTTGTTCAGGCGCACACCCGCGAGCACGTTCTCCTTGATCGACATCGTGGGGAACGGGTTCGGACGCTGGAAGACCATACCGACCTGACGGCGCACGAGCACCGGGTCGACGCCGGGGGCGTAGAGGTCCTCACCGTCGACGAGCACCGAGCCCTCGACGCGGGCGCCGGGGATGACCTCGTGCATGCGGTTCAGCGTGCGCAGGAACGTGGACTTGCCGCATCCCGACGGGCCGATGAAGGCGGTCACGGTGCGGGGCTCGATGTTCATCGAGACCCCTTCGACCGCGAGGAAGTCGCCGTAGTAGACGTTGAGGTCCTCGACCTCGATGCGCTTGGACACCTGGGGGCTCCTTGATCAGCGGGACTTCGGCGCGAACATGGTCGCGACGATGCGGGCGATGAGGTTGAAGATGACGACGAGGATGACCAGCAGCAGGGCGGCGCCCCACGACTGCGCCTGCGAGGCGGCGATGTCCTGGCCGGGGAAGCTGTAGGCGGTGTACGCCATGACGGGCAGGGTCTGCATCGGTCCGTCGAACGGGTTCGCGTTGAAGTTGTCGGTGAAGCTCGCCGCGATGAAGATCGGCGCGGTCTCGCCGACCACACGCGCCACGGCAAGCACCACGCCGGTGACGATGCCGCTCGCCGCGGTGCGCAGCACGATCTTGACGATCGTCGTGGAGCGGGGAACACCGAGTGCGAGGGATGCCTCGCGCAGCTCGCTCGGGACGAGTCGCAGCATCTCCTCGGTCGAGCGCACGACGATCGGGATCATCAGCACGCACAGCGCGATCGATGCGGAGAAGCCGCTGAACGCCTTCGGGCCGACGATGAGCGAGAACAGCGAGAAGGCGAACAGACCGGCGACGATGGAGGGAATGCCGGTCATCACGTCGACGAGGAACGTGATCATGCGACGCAGCGGGTTGTTCGGCTGCGCGTACTCGACGAGGTAGACCGCGGTCAGGATGCCGATGGGAACCGAGATGAGCGCGGCGATGCCGGTGATGATCAGGGTTCCGACGACGGCCTGCAGGGCGCCGGGCGTGGCCACCACCGACAGGGTGTCGGGGTCGAACTTCGTGCCGCCGGTCTGGGTGATGAAGCTCCAGCTGAGCACCCCGATGCCCTGGGAGACGACGGTCCACAGCGTGGAGATGAGCGGCGCGACGGCCAGCACGAAGGCGCTCGTCACGAGTCCGCGGACGACCCGATCGGTCGCCTTCCGGCGGTTCTCGACGATGGTGGATGCCACGCCGATGCCGGCGAGGTAGAGCACCGCCGTGAGCACCAGCCACAGCGCGATGTTGAACGGCGCGAGGAGGGCGATGATCCCGGCCGAGATGACGAGGGCGATCACCACGCCGATCGGCTCGGAGAAGCGGGGGAGCTGCCCGCTGGTGAGGCCGGCTGCGCGGGTCAAGGGGCCGGCGGTGGAGGTGGTCACGAGCGCTTCCCCTTCTTCTTGCGGCCCTTCGCGCCGGGACCGGTCGCGGCGATGATGTAGCGCGCGAGCATGTTGACGGCGAGGGAGACGACGAACAGCATCAGGCCCGTGCCGATGAGCGCGGAGCGCTGGATGCCGGACGAGATCGGGAAGTTCAGCGCGATGTTCGCGGCGATCGTCTGCGAGTTGTAGCCGTCGGTGAGCAGTTGCACCGAGAACAGGAGGGCAGGGGAGATGATGAGGGCGATCGCCATCGTCTCGCCGAGCGCCCGGCCGAGCCCGAGGAGGGTCGCTGAGACCATGCCGCTGCGCGCGTAGGGAAGGACCGACAGGCGGATCATTTCCCAGCGGGTCGCGCCGAGAGCGAGGGCTGCCTCTTCGTGGAGGCGCGGCGTCTGCAGGAAGATCTCACGGGTGATCGATGTGACGATCGGGAGGATCATCACCGCCAGCACCACGCCACCGGCGAGCATCGTGGAGCCCGTCGAAGTGACCTGTCCGCTGAACAGCGGGATCCAGCCGAAGTACTCGTTCAAGAACTGCGACAGGGGCAGGAGGAACGGGCGGATGACGATGATGCCCCAGAGGCCGAACACGATCGACGGGACCGCGGCGAGAAGATCGACGATGTAGCCGAGCAGCCCGGCGAGCCGGCGCGGGGCATAGTGCGAGATGAACAGTGCGATGCCGATCGCGACGGGGGCGCCGAGGATCATGGCGATCACTGCCGACCAGAGGCTTCCCCACAGCAACGGCGCGACGTACGCCCAGAAGCTCGACCAGCCGTTGCCGAGGGGGTTGTGGATGGCGGCCAGGTCCTGGTTGGAGCTCCAGTTCGCGGTGATCGCGGGGAGTCCCTGGATGATGAGGAAGATCGCGACTCCGGCGAGGATCACCATGATCGAGATCGCGGAGCCCGTGGAGAGTCCGAGGAAGACGGTGTCGCTCGCCCGGCGCTTGCCGATCAGTGATCGGGACGGAGAGGTCGTGGTGGTCGCCGCGTCAGCCACGGCTTCCCTCGTCTTCTCGCAGAGGCACGGCGTTCTCCTTCTCGGGTCGGGCGTCGTGTGGAGCTCCGAAGACGACACTAATGCGAACGGCTCGGACTCAGTCACCCCACCGAGCAGGCTCGGGAGGGCCACTCAGTCCGCCCGGATCCGATGAGCGGATCCGGGCGGGCCGAAGGGTGTTACTTGATGGTGGCGAGGGTCGCCTGAACCTTGGTCAGGATCTCGTCCGGAACCGGAGCCGAGCCGGCGTTCTTCGCGGCGACCTGCTGGCCGAGCGTCGAGGCGACGAAGCCGAGGTACGACTTGACGAGCTTGGCCTGCGTGGCGTCCTTGAACGTGGTGCAGGTGATCGCGTACGAGAGCAGCGGGATCGGGTAGGTCTCGGCGGTGAGCTTCGAGTAGTCGAAGACCTGCGACAGGTCGCCGGCCACACCGTTGGACTTCGTGGTCGCCGCAACCTCGAAGGTCTTGGCGACGGCGTCGGCGGAGAACGCGATCGCAGTACCGCTCTGGATGATCGACGCGGCCGTCAGCGAGCCGATGCCCGAGTGGTCGGCGTAGCCGATGGTGCCGTTACCCGACTTGACGGCGCCGACGACGCCCGAGGTGCCCTTCTGGAGCGACACGTTGCCGGTGATCGGCCAGCTCGAGCCCGCCTTGTGCGTCCACACCGACGGGGCGGTGCCCACGAGGTAGTTGGTGAAGTTCTGCGTGGTGCCGGAGCCGTCCGAGCGCGCGACCGTGGTGATCGGGCCGGCGGGAAGTGCGGTGCCGTTGTCAGCGGTGATCGCCGGGTCGGACCAGTCGGTGATCTGCAGTGCGAAGATCTTGGCGATCGTG
>NZ_MEGA01000098.1:0-7315 GCF_001725695.1 Microbacterium sp. SCN 71-21 | reverse complement strand
GTCTGCAGCTGCTGCGTGGCCTGGTCGACCGTCAGACCCACCACGTTCGGCAGTGTCGACATGACCTGCTTCGTGAGGTTGGGGTCGGGCGCCGGGAAGGCGTCGCCGCCGTAGAGTTTGTCGGCCGCGCCCTGAATCTCCTTCGCCAGGACGTAGCGCAGGTTGGAGAGCTGCCTTCCGCCGGTCGAAAGGTGGAAGAGGTTCGAGAAGCCGTTCGCGTTGCCGACCCACACCGCTGTCGTCGCCTTGGTCGACGACTCGATCAGCCAGGTGTGCGTCTGCTCGTTCGTACCCGTCTTGCCGAGCAGCGGGGTGCCGTCGTACGGATTTCCGCCCGTACCGGTTCCTCCGCGCATCACACCCTGCAGGGCGTAGGCCGCGGTGGCCGCGACATTCGGGTCGATGACCTGGGAGCAGTTGGAGGCAGGCTTGGCGAGCTCGGTGCCCGAGGCATCCGTCACCTTGTCGATGACCGTCGGGCTGCAGTAGATGCCGTTGTTCGCGACGGTCGCGAACGCCTCGGCCATCGCCATCGGCGACACGTTGTCGACGCCGATGACCTCGGTGCCGTAGTCCATCGGAATCGGCTTGCCGTTGCCGAATGTGACGCCCATCTTGGCGACAGTCTGCGCGATCGGGCACAGCCCGATCTTCGAGGCCATCGCGAGGAAGCCCGAGTTGATCGACGCGGCCGTGAACTGCATCGGCGTGCCGATCATGCCCTGGCCCTCGAAGTTTCCGATCGTCTCGTTGTTCGCGTTGGTCCAGGTGCCGTTGCAGGTGGGGATGTTCTTGAACACCCGGTTGCGGCCGTCGATGACCTGATTGACCGAGTTCCCCGCTTCGAGCCAGGAGACCAGGGTGAAGATCTTGAAGGTCGAGCCCGCGGGGAATCCGCCCGACTTGCCATACGTCGAGTTTCCGGCGTAGACGAGGCTGGAAGTGCCGGGCGTTGATCCGGCCGAATCGGATTCGCTGTAGTTCGTGTTCTGCGTGATCGAGAGCACGCGTCCCGTGGACGGCTCGATCGTGACCGACGTCGACCCGAGGTCGATGCCGGCCATCGTCGCCGGCACGTACTTCGACATCGAGCCCTGCGCGGAGTTCTGCAGGTTCATGTCGATCGTGGTGTAGATCTTCAGGCCACCCTTCTGCAGCTTCGCGGCGCGCTCCTCGGGGGTGGAGCCGAACGCCGGGTCGTTGGAGACGACGTCTTGCACGTACTTGCAGAAGTAGGGCGCGGAACTCGCCGCGCATCCCGTCTTCGGGGTGGTGATCGTGGGGATGATCGGGTCGGACACGGCCTTGTCGTGATCGGCCTGCGAGATCTTGCCGTCGATCAGCATGCGGTCGAGAACGTAGGTCTGCCGCTGCTTGGTGAGCGCGTAGTGGTTTGCGTCGCCGTTGGTCGTGCTGGCGGGCTGGTCGATGCGGTAGGTGTTCGGATTCTGCACCATGCCCGCGAGGGTCGCCGCCTGCTCGAGGTTCAGGTCTTTGGCGTGCACGCCGAAGTAGCGCTCGGCTGCCGCCTCGATACCGTACGTCTGCCCGCCGAAGTTCGAGATGTTCAGGTAGCCGACGAGGATGTCGTTCTTGGAATACTTCTGCTCGAGTGCGATGGCGTAGCGCATCTCCTGCAGCTTGCGCTGGATGCCGCTGCCGCCCGACGAGTTGGTGGCGTCGTTGTAGCACTTCTGCACATCGGCGTCGTTCGTCGCCGTCGAGTAGCAGTTCTGCACGAGCACGTTCTTCACGTACTGCTGGCTGATCGAGGATCCACCCTGCACGTTGTTGCCCTGGATGTTAGAGAGCAGCGCGCGCGTGGTGCCGATCAGGTCGATGCCGCCGTGCTCGTAGTACCGCGGGTCCTCGCTCGAGAGGATCGCCTGGTACATCACCGGCGCCACCTCGTCGTACGTCACCGGCGTGCGGTTCTGGGTGTAGTACGAGGTCATCTCGGTGTACTGGCCAGTCGACGGGTCCTTCGCGTAGAAGACCGTCGGCTGCATCAGGGTCTGGATGTCGAGGTTCGACGGGAGATCCTCGAACATGTTGATCGCACCCGATGCGGTGGCCGAGGTGACCGCGATCGCGGGGGTGACCGTGGCGGCGATGAGGACTCCAGCGACGGCGCTGAGTCCGATCAGTCCGGCGAGTCCGGCAAGCAGACCACCACCCGTGGTTTTCGATGCAGGCATAGGCTTGATCGTAAGCCAGGATGCTGGGCGAAGCCTTGCAGGCCCGCGCCCGTGCGCGCCCGACCACGACCCGACGGAGCCTCATGACCACGTGGGAGTACCTCACCACGCCCCTGCTGATCCACAACACCGCCGCGATCCTCAACAACTGGGGCAAGCAGGGGTGGGAGCTCGTTCAGGTGGTGACGGGACCCGAGGGGGGCCTCGTCGCCTACTTCAAGCGGCCCGTGACGACGGATGCCGCAGCCAACGTGGGACTCGCGGCCGCCGCCGAGGCCGCGCAGCGTTTCGAAGGAGAAGACCGATGACCATCAGTGCCCGCCTCGCCGAGCTCGGACTCGAGCTGCCGGAGGTCGTCCCTCCGGTGGCGGCCTACGTGCCCGCCAAGGTGCACGGCGACCTCGTCTACACGGCCGGTCAGCTGCCGTTCGTGTCGGGTGCGCTGCCGGCCACCGGCAAAGTCGGAGACGGCCACGGCCTCGTGCCGGCGTCAGATGCGGCCTCCTATGCCCGCCAGTCCGCGTTGAACGCGATCGCCGCCGCGGCAGCGGTCGTGGGGGGAGTCGACAAGCTCACGGGTGTGCTGAAGGTCACCGGCTTCGTTGCGTCGGTGCCGGAGTTCACCGGCCAGCCGGGCGTCATCAACGGGGCGAGCGAGCTGCTCGGCGAGGTGTTCGGTGAGGCCGGCCGCCACGCGCGATCCGCCGTCGGTGTTCCCGTGCTCCCGCTCGACTCGCCTGTCGAGGTCGAGGTCGTCTTCACTCTCGCCTGAGCGCACACGCGAGAGGAGGGGTCGGTGCCTGTGCGCCGACCCCTCCTCTATATAGGGCGTGTCAGCGCACCTGCGCCGAGATGACGCTCATCACCGCCGTGTCGGCGAGCGTCGTGGTGTCGCCGACCTCGCGGCCCTCCGCGACATCCCGGAGCAGACGGCGCATGATCTTGCCGGAACGGGTCTTGGGCAGCTCGCCCACGATGTAGACGTCACGCGGGCGCGCGATCGGACCGATCTGCTCGCCCACCCACCCGCGCAGCGTGCCGGCGAGCCCATCGGGGGAGTGCTGTTTGAGGTAGTTCTCCTTGATGATGACGAATGCGACGACAGCCTGGCCGGTGGTCTCGTCGCTCGCTCCGACGACCGCAGCCTCGGCGACGGCCTCGTTCGCGACCAGAGCCGACTCGATCTCGGCGGTGGAGAGCCGGTGGCCCGAGACGTTCATCACGTCGTCGACACGGCCGAGCAGCCAGATGTCGCCGTCGTCGTCGAGGCGCGCGCCGTCTCCCGCGAAGTAGTACCCCTGGTCGGCGAACTTCTCCCAGTAGGTCTCGACGAACCGCTCCGGGTCGCCCCAGATGCCGCGCAGCATTGACGGCCACGGCTCGGTGATCACGAGCAGTCCGCCGTTGCCGTTGCCGACGTGGGCGCCGCTCTCGTCGACGACGTCGATCGAGACGCCGGGGATCGGCACCTGCGCCGAACCGGGCTTGGTCTCGGTGACGCCGGGCAGTGCGGAGATCATGATGGCCCCGGTCTCGGTCTGCCACCACGTGTCGACGATCGGGGCCTCGTCAGCGCCGATGATCTCGCGGTACCAGATCCAAGCCTCGGGGTTGATGGGTTCGCCCACCGACCCGAGCACGCGGATGCTCGACAGGTCGTACTGCTGGGGGATCTGCCGGCCCTGCTTCATGAACGAGCGGATGGCGGTGGGCGCCGTGTAGAGCACGCTCACCTTGTACTTCTCGACCAGCGCCCACCAGCGGCCGGGCTCGGGTGATTCGGGAGTTCCTTCGTAGAGCACCTGCGACGCGCCGTTGGAGAGCGGACCGTACGTGACGTAGGAGTGGCCTGTGATCCAGCCGATGTCGGCGGTGCACCAGTAGACATCCGTCTCGGGGTGGATGTCGTGCACGACCTTGTTGGTGAAGGTCGCCTGCGTGAGGTACCCGCCCGACGTGTGCAGGATGCCCTTCGGCTTCCCGGTGGTACCCGACGTGTAGAGGATGAACAGCGGGTTCTCGGCGGGGAACGGCTGCGCCTCATGATCGGCGGATGCCGCGGGCACGGCCTCATGCCACCAGATGTCGCGCCCTTCGGCCCAGTCGACGGGATTGTCGCCGCGCTTGACGACGAGCACGTGCTCGACGGTCTCCTGCGCCCCGGATCCGCGGTCGGCGAGTGCCTGGTCGACGGCGGGCTTCAGCGGTGAGACCTTGCCCTTGCGCCAGCCGCCGTCGGCGGTGATCACGAGCTTTGCTCCGGCGTCGTCGATGCGGGCGCGCAGGCTGTCGGCGGAGAACCCGCCGAACACCACGGAGTGGATCGCTCCCACGCGGGCGACCGCGAGCATGGCCGCGACCGCCTCTGGAATCATCGGCAGGTAGATCGCGACGCGGTCGCCGCGGCCGATGCCGAGGTCGCCGAGCACGTTGGCGAGTCGCTTGACCTCGTCGGTGAGCTCGGCGTACGTCACCTGGCGGGAGTCTCCCGGCTCGCCTTCCCAATAGAGGGCGACGCGGGCGCCGTTGCCTGCCTCGACATGCCGGTCGAGGCAGTTGTAGGCGACGTTCAGCTCGCCGTCGGCGAACCATTCCGCGAACGGCGGGTTGGTCCAGTCGAGCACCTGCGTGAAGGGGCGGTGCCAGTGCACGAGCTCCCGCGCCTGCTCGGCCCAGAAGCCTTCGCGGTCGGCTGCGGCGCGTTCGTAGAGCTCCGCGGTGCCCACGGCCTGGGCGCGGAAGGAAGCGGCGGGCGCGAAGTGCCGGTCCTCGTGAAGAAGGCTGTCGATCTGACTCATTGCTCGCTCCTTTGCGTGCCGTCGAGAGGGACGAAGGTCCACATTGTGTATAGCACCGCGCCGCGACACGCTCGGGTGCCGAACGTTGCGCGAGGTTGCGGGGCGCCCGGGTTTGGCACGATGCCTGAGGTTGCGTAAGGTGTGCTTCGGAACGCGTTCGCGCGTTCTGCATGTCACCCGCAACCCCCAATGCAAGGTGGCGTGCGAGGCGGCGCCCTTCCCCCAGGGCGCCGCCTCCCGCCAGGACATCGCCGCCTTTTACCCGAAGGGCGGCGATGTTGCGTCTCACATCCCCCCGGATTCCTCCCCAGGCGCGGCGGCCGACTCGGGATCGCTCGATGCTCCACCGATGCGAGCGGGCAGGATGCCGCGGCATCCGCGTCTTTCTAACGTCGCCGGTGTGCAGCAGCTCTTCGTCGCCCGGCCCTCGTCCGCGGCACCCATGGCATCCGCTGACCTGGCGCCCGGGCGCCCGATCGCGCAGTTCGGGGTGCTGGCGCCGCTGATCGCCGACCCTGCCGTGACCGACGTCTTCGTCAACGGCGGCGACGGGGTCTTCGTCGATCGTGGCGATGGCGCCGTGCACGAGAAGGGGGTGCGACTCAGCGCCGAGGACGCCCGTGCACTTGCCGTGCATCTCATCGCGTTGGGCGGTCGTCACATCGACGACGCGACGCCCTGCATCGATGTGCGCGTCGCCGGCGGTCTGCGCGTGCATGCCGTACTGCCACCGCTCGCTGTCGACGGCGCGGTGGTCTCGATCCGGGCGCGACGGTTCGAGTCGCCCACCCTCGACGATCTCCAGCGTGGCGGGATGTTCGGCCCCGCGCAGCGGTCTCGGCTCGACGATCTCGTCGCTCACCGCCGCAACGTGCTCATCGCGGGCGCCGCGGGGAGCGGTAAGACGACACTGCTCGCCGCGATGCTGGCGGCCGTACCGGTGACCGAACGTATCGTCACGATCGAGGATGTCGCCGAGCTCTCCTTCGAGCACCCGCATCACGTTCGCCTGGAATCCCGGCAGGCCAATCTCGAGGGCGCCGGTGCGATCGGTCTCGACCGACTGGTGCGCGAGGCGCTGCGCATGCGGCCCGATCGGCTGGTCGTGGGCGAGTGTCGCGGAGCCGAGGTGCGAGAACTGCTCACGGCGCTCAACACCGGCCACGACGGCGGCGCGGGCACCGTGCACGCCAACGGCATCGGCGACGTCGCCGCCCGACTCGAGGCGCTGGGTGCTCTCGCCGGACTCGACGACGCGGCGCTCGCGAGACAGGTCGCGAGCTCGATCGATGCGGTGGTCTTCCTCGAACGGGATGCCGCGGGCCGCCGCCGTGTCGGGGCCGTGGGTGTGCCGGTCCTCCAGGCGGGGCGACTGCGCGTCGAGGCGGAGCCCGTCGCATGATCGGCGCCGTGCGCGGTGGCTCCCGGCGCCGCGCTCCCGATTCGATGTCCTCGTCCGCCGATGTCGCCCTGCAGCTCGCGGTGCTGCTGCAAGCGGGCGTGACCCCCGATCGAGCGTGGGAGCACATCGTCGCTGCGGGCGCGCGCGATCTCGCACCGCTCACCGACGGTGGCGACCGCGCCGTCGCGCTGGCGCGACTCGGAGACCAGTGGGCGCCGCTCGCCGCGGTGTGGCAGGTTGCCATCACGGTGGGCGCGCCGCTCGCGGTCACACTGCGCGATGCCGCGACGGCGGTGCGCGACGCCGACGAGGTGCGCGACGAGATCGCGGTGGCCCTGGCGGAACCGGTCGCGACCGCGCGGCTGGTGGCATGGCTGCCCGCCGTCGCCGTGCTGCTGTCCCTTACTCTCGGATTCGACCTGTCCGCTGTCGTGCGCTCGCCGATCGGCATCGCGTGCCTCCTCGCCGGTGTCGCGCTGATGCTCCTCGCCCGCCGCTGGACACGGCGCCTCGTCGCCCGCGCGCAGCCGGCTGCCGGGGTGGCCGGCATCGACGCCGACCTCGTCGCCATCGCGCTGTCGGGCGGCACATCGCTCGATGCTGCACGGCGCGCGGCGGCCGAGGCGGGGCATCCGGTCACCGTCGAGACCGTGCGGGCGCTCGAGCTGTCCATGCGCGCGGGCGTGCCGGCCGCGGAGCTGCTGCGCGCGCAGGCCGCGCGTCAGCGACGCCTCGCCCGCACGGACGGGCGGGAGCGCGCGGCGCGGCTGGGGTCGGCGCTGCTGCTGCCCCTCGGGGTGTGCACGCTGCCCGCCTTCCTCCTGCTGGGGGTGGCGCCGATGATCCTCGGCGTGCTGGCCAGCGGCGGAGGCGTCATCTGAACCCGTGCCCGTCCACCCGTGCCCCCCCACCGTGCC
>NZ_MEGA01000097.1:0-7360 GCF_001725695.1 Microbacterium sp. SCN 71-21 | reverse complement strand
CCCTCGTGACGCCTGGTGCCCCCGACAGGAATCGAACCTGCGACCTTTGGTACCGGAAACCAACGCTCTATCCCCTGAGCTACGGAGGCGTACCGGTCGAGATTACCAGTCCGCCGCGGCATCCGCCGACAGCGACGGCGACCGCACGACGCTGAACGGGGGCTTTACGGGAACCCGATCGTCCACAGCAGCAACACCGCGAGCACCTGGCCGACGAGCGCCGCGACGAGGCTGATGATGCGGCGGCGGCGGGTCGACGAGAGCCGCTCGTCGCCGAGCATCGGGGTCATCGGCAGCAGCAGCCGGAAGATGCTCTGCTGTGGCAGGAACACTGCGAACAGGTAGACGCCATAGCCGAACCCGTAGGTCGCGACGACCATGCCGAGCCTGCGCACCGGGCGGGAGAAGATCCACAGCAGGAACGCCGCGATCAGCGCGGCGACGAGCACGACGCCGATGATGCCCGTGAACGTCCACGCCATGCGGAACCACGGGGTGAAGGGTGCGAAATGCCCCTCCCCGACAAACGGCACCCACCAGCTCGTCTCGGTGAGCAGGTACGCGTGGGGCGTGCCGGTGACGGCGTCGGCGATCCACGACCACGACAGGCCGGCACCGGCGAGCACGAGACCCGTGATCATCAGGCTCACGAGCTGCGACGGCGGGAACGGATCGACCTTGCGACGGAACCATCGCGTCACGAACACGATCCCGAGACCGAGCGCGAACGCCAGGATGCCCGGCCGCGTGTACGACGCGACGAGCCCGATCGGGATGATCCACAGATAGCGCCGCTTGACGGCGAGGAGCATCGCAGCGAACAGCAGGAAGAGGTAGAGCGACTCCGCGTAGCCGACGACGAAGATGAACGACATCGGGCCGAAGCTGAAGAGTACCGCACCCCACCAGGCCGCCGTCGGCGAGGTGACAGCCCGCAGCAGCAGGAAGAGCATGATGGTCGCACCGCCGCTGGCGAGCACGGCGATCGAGATGCCGACGATCTGCCACGGGATGCCCGTGGCATCCGAGATGATGCGCTCGAGCCAGGGGAACACGGGCAGGAACGCCCAGTCGTTCGGCACGACCGCGCCGTACGCGTCGAGTGGCAGCTGCGTCGGATAGCCGATCTGCGAGACGCGGCCGTAGCGGGCGCCGTCCCAGTCGGAGAGGAACTGCAGGAACGTCGTCACCCGCTGCGCGTTGGGGCCGAACGCCCAGCCGAAGGCGTGCGCGAGCTCGTACATGACGAACATCAGCATGAAGTTGACCCCACGCCCCAGCGCCCACACGCCCACGACGGCGCGCACCGCGCGGGCCGTGACCGGGCGCACGGCCGGGTTCGGCTGAGAGGTCTCCTCGAACCAGTCGAGCAGTCCCTGCCAGGCGCGCACGGCGCGCCGACGCAGCGGGGACGCCACGGTCGCGGCCGGCGGGAGAGAGCCCGCAGCGCCGCGCAGGTCGTGGTCGCCAGAAGTCGTCACGACGTCCCTTCCGCCGCCGCAGCGCGGCAAGACGAGTCCGTTGTGGGGCGCGCGACGAGCGCGCCGGTGGAGCCGATGGTGTCAATGGATGATGGCATGATTCCGCCGCGAGCGCCTCTTCAGCACGCCCTCAGGCGGCATCCCGTATGCGCCGACGGTCGCCACTCAGACCGCGCGGTAGACCAGATCGCGGATGTCGCGTCCCGCCCGTGCGCCCTTGCGCTCGAAGGCCGTCTCGACACGGCCGTCGAACCGCTCCGCCCACTCCCCCGGGAAGCCGCGTTCGAACCCGTCTGCGGCGTCGAGCACCTCGCGCATCTGCAGGGCGTAGTCCTCCCAGTCGGTCGCGAGGCGCAGCGCACCCCCGGGGGCGAGCGCCGCGCGCACGATCTCGGGGAAGCCGGGCGCCACGAGCCGCCGCTTGTGGTGCTTGACCTTGTGCCACGGGTCGGGGAAGAACACCCACACCTCGGCGACGGATGCCGCGGGCAGCAGGTGCTCGAGCACCTCGGGCGCGTTCGCCTCGACCAGGCGCAGGTTGGTGAGGGAGGCGGCATCCGCATCGAGCATGGTGCGCGCGAGCCCCGCCTTGAACACCTCGACGGCGAGGAAGTCGTCGGCCGGCCGGGTGCGGGCGGCGTGCACGATCGCGTGTCCCTGACCGGAGCCGATCTCGACGATGAGCGGCGCGGTGCGACCGTAGACCTCGGCCGGATCGACGGCGCTGCCGGCGGCGACGCTCGTCGTGGCGACAACGCGCTCGACCGGAAGCACGTAGCGCGGTGCGAGCTCGTTCCAGGCGCGGGTCTGGGCGTCGGACATGCGGCCGCCGCGACGCACGAACGAGACGGGCGAGTCACGGAACACGGGCGCCGGATCGGTCATCCGTCCAGGCTAACGACTGCTCTCCCCCGCCTCACGCCGTGACGAAGTCGATGAGCTCCTCGACGCGGCCGAGCAGCGCGGGCTCCAGATCGCGGTAGGTGTGCACGCCCGCCAGGATGCGCTGCCACGCCGCGGCGATGTCGGCCTGGTCGTCGGCGGGCCAGCCGAGCGCCCGGCACACGCCGACCTTCCACTCGATGCCGCGCGGCACTTCGGGCCAGCGGGCGATGCCGACGGCGGCGGGCTTCACGCACTGCCACACGTCGATGAACGGGTGCCCGACGATGCGCACATGCGCGCCGTACCGGCCGCGGGCCACGCCCTCGGCGATGCGCGACTCCTTCGATCCCGCGACGAGGTGGTCGACGAGCACGCCGTACCGGCGATCGGATGCCGGCGGCTCCGCGTCGAGCAGGGCGGCGAGGTGGTCGACGCCCTCGAGGTACTCGACGACGACGCCGTCGACTCGGAGGTCATGCCCCCACACCTTCTCGACGAGCTCGGCGTCGTGGCGGCCCTCGACGAGGATGCGACTCGGCCGCGCGACGCGCGCCTGATGGTTCTCGACCGCGATCGATCCCGACGCCGACCGGCGGGGTGCCGTGGGGGCGGCGGCGACCGGGGCGACGAGCCGCGCGGGCTCGCCGTCGACGAGGAAGCCGCTGCCGAGCGGGAAGACCCGTACCGCGCCGCGGCGGTCTTCGAGCTCGACCATGCCGCTGCGCACCGCGACGACCGCGCCGCAGAAGCCGTCGGAGGCGACCTCGACGACGAGATCGCGTGCCGCGGGCACGTCGGGGACGACCCGCCGGCCGCGCTCGCGCCAGCCCGCCGCCAGCACATCGCCGCTGTACCTGTCGTCCATCGTCGCCTCCGACGAGCGAGCCTAGGCCGGTGCGGCGACACCGACCCCGCGACCCGCCCGCGACCCGTCCGTCCGCCCCTCCGCGAGCTGCGCGGGCACCGTCCGCCGGGAGAATCCCCGGAGTCGGGGCATCCTCTCGCCCCCATTCCCGCGGATGCATAGACTCGAATCGCACCCATGACCGCCTCGCGGCCGGTGCCGCGCGGGCGGCCCCCTCGGAAAGGACTTCGATGGCCAAGGAATCGATCTTCGGACGGATCTCGACCCTCGTGCGCGCGAACGTGAACGCGCTGCTCGATCAGGCGGAGGACCCGCAGAAGATGATCGACCAGCTCATCCGCGACTACACGAACAACATCCGCGAGGCCGAGTCGGCCATCGCGGAGACGATCGGCAACCTGCGCCTGCTCGAGCGCGACCACCAGGAGGACGTGCAGGCCGCGGCCGAATGGGGCAACAAGGCCCTCGCCGCCAGCCGCAAGGCCGACGAGTTCCGCGGAGTCGGCAACCTCGCCGACGCCGACAAGTTCGACAACCTCGCCAAGATCGCGATCCAACGTCAGATCTCCGAGGAGTCCGAGGCCAAGGCCGCAGCCCCCCAGATCGCGGCGCAGACCGAGGTCGTCGAGAAGCTCAAGTCGGGCCTGAACGGCATGAAGGGCAAGCTCGAGGAGCTCAAGACCAAGCGCAACGAGCTCGTCGCGCGCGCCAAGGTCGCCGAGGCTCAGAACAAGGTGCACGACGCCGTCAAGAGCGTGAACCTGCTCGACCCGACCAGCGAGATCGGCCGCTTCGAGGAGAAGATCCGCCGCCAGGAGGCCCTCGCCGCCGGCAAGGCGGAGCTGGCCGCATCCAGCCTCGACGCCCAGTTCGAGTCGCTCGAGGACGTCGGCGAGCTCACCGAGGTCGAGGCGCGTCTCGCCGCCCTCAAGGCCGGGGCCGCGCCCGCCGCCCTGAACCCGGCGGCGACCCCCCAGCCGCAGGCACTCCCTCAGGCCGACGAGTACCGTCAGCAGCCCTGAGGTCACGAGAGGGCCGGATGCCGCGGCATCCGGCCCTCTCGCTTCCCCGCCCACCGTCGCAAGGAGTCCCGATGACCCGGTTCGTGGTCGTGCCGCAGTGGCAGGGGTCGCCCGCCGCGCGGGCCATGCAGCTCGTCGACGGTGCCGAGGCGATCGCCGGCGACCTGCCGCGATCGGCGTGCGTGCGGGTGGAGGTGCCGCTCGAGGCGGGTGACGCGCTCGGCACCCGCGTGCACCGCCTGAGCACCCTGCAGCAGACCCGCGCCCGCATCGACGACCTCCTCGCCTCGGAGACCGACCGCATCGTGATCGTCGGCGGCGACTGCAGCGTCGCCCTCGGCGGCATCGCCCACGCCGCCGCCCGCCACGAGCGTCTCGGCCTCGTCTGGTTCGATGCGCACGGCGATCTGCACACCCCGGACTCCTCGGTGTCGGGCGCGTTCGCCGGCATGGCGCTGCGCGCGGCGCTCGGCGACGGCGAGTCCTCGCTCGCGGTCTCCCCCGGCATCGCGCCGTCCCGCACCGTGCTGGTCGGTGCTCGCGATCTGGATGTCGCCGAGTCGGCGTTCCTCGCCGACACCCCGCTCGCCCGGCTCGACGCCGTCGATCTCGCCGACACCGCGCTCGCCGACGCCGTGAGCCAGACGGATGCCGACGCGGTGTGGGTGCACCTCGACCTCGACGTGCTCGACCCCGCCGCCATCACGGGGCTGACCGCCGCGTCGCCGTTCGGCGCCGATCCGGCGCGCATCGTCGCCGCCCTCGCGGCGCTCCGTGCCCGGGTGCCGCTCGCGGGTGCGTCGATCACCGGCTTCGCGCCGGCCAGCGCCGCGGCCGCGGTCGATGACCTCGGCACGATCCTGCGACTCGTCGGCGCACTCGCGTGAGCCGCGGCATCCCGGCCGACTGGCGCGCCCGCGCCGACGCGGCCGTCGCGCGCGGACGACGGCTCGACCGGTTCATCCCGTCCGTGCTGCTCGACTCCCCGATCAGCCGTGTCGGCTTCTGGTACGGCTGCACCGTCGGCTGGACCTGGGGGTTCCTGTGGAGCCGGGGGCGGGTCGAGCGCCGCGGCGCGCTGTGGGTGTTCCGCGGCATGCCGTCATGGACCTTCGCCCGCGGCGGCGTCTGCGTCGGCAACTGCTTCCTCACGGGCGACGGCCGGCTCGATGACCGGGTGCTGCGTCACGAGGCGGTGCACGCCCGCCAGTGGCGCCGCTACGGGTTCCTCATGCCCGTGCTCTACACGCTCGCGGGGCGCGACGCCCTCCGCAACCGGTTCGAGATCGAGGCGGGCCTCGAGGACGGCAACTACGTGCCGCGCACCTCGGTGGCCTGAAGCCGCCGCACGATGCGACGGCCGAGCACGACGATCACCGCGAACGGCACGACGATCCACACCAGGTTCGGCAGCACGGCGACGCTGAGGAACCCCGCGATGTCGCCGCGTTCGAGCGACTGTCGGGTCATCTCGAGTCCGCTCGAGGCCTCGACGAGGAAGTAGAGCACGGTCTTCCAGAAGGTCGCGACGCTCACGATCAGGCCGAGCACGACGCCCGACCAGCGTCGCAGGTGCGTGAGCACCCAGATCAGCGCGATCACCTCGAGCAGGTTCGCCCAGCTCTGCGCGCTGCCGAACGCGTCGGCCTGGGCGTAGCGCTGGTCGAACGAGCTGTAGAACACGTGCCCCGGCCAGAACCAGGCGAGCGGTCCACCGGCGTGCGAGAGCGGGCCGAGCAGCTCGTAGCAGGCGTCGTAGGTCTGGATGAGGGCTGTCACGATGAACCACACGGCGATCCAGCGCGGCACCAGGAGCGGGGGCTTCACGGCGGTGCGCTCCGGCGACGTGCTCACGGGGCGACCACCAAGGCCGACCGCAGCGCGGCGAGCTCGTCGGCCGACACGCCCGCCTCCCGCAGGTAGGCACCGCCGTCGCCCCAGCGCTCGTGCAGGTGCGCGAGCACATGCCGCATCGCGCGGGCCGGTGAGTGCAGGTAGAGCTCTTCGAGGTGGCGGCTGCCCGGGTGTGCGCGCGCCAGCCACGCCCGGATCTGCCGGGCCCGCGAGGCCGGCAGGTTCTGCTCGGTGAGGGCGTAGTCGCCCACGATCGCCTCGTCGTCGACACCGGCGGCGGCGAGGGTCACCGCGACCGAGACTCCGGTGCGGTCCTTCCCGATCGCGCAGTGCACGAGAGTCGGATGCCCCGCCGCGATGCTGTGCGCCACGGTGGCGATGCGCTCCCCGGCGTTCTCGAGCAGGTCGAGGTAGGAGTCGTCGAGCGTGACGCCGCTGGCGAGGAATGACTCGAGCGATCCCACGAACATCGGCGCGCGCACGGTCTCGACGCCCAGTCCGTCCACCCGGCTGGGCTCGCGCGCCAGCTCGTCGTCGGATCGCAGGTCGACGATGCGCTCGACGCCGAGTTCGTGCAGGGTGCGTCGCCCGTCGTCGTCGAGACGAGACAGCGCCCCCGACCGGAACAGCACCCCATGCCGGGTCGTGCCGGCCCCGGCCGGGAGGCCGCCGACGTCGCGGAAGTTGGTGACTCCCGAGACCAACTCGACGCTCGCACCGCTCATGAGCGCCACCCTCGGGTGCGGGCAGACGACGGGCGTGCGGAGCGGGGGGCGGTCACGCTGTCAGCCTAACGACGCGGCGCCCGCCGCCGGCGGTGCGGTGCAGAATGTGCGGGTGACCGACGACGCTTTCGACGAGTTCTCCTTCCTCCCCGCCCAGGCCGCCGAACTGGGCGCCACCGGGCCGATCCCCGCCGCCGAGCGGTTGACGCTCGCGCTTCCCGACGGCCGCACCCTGAGCGCCCTGCGCTTCGGCGACGCGCCGCCTGCCGTCACATTCCTTCACGGAGCGGGTCTGAACGCCCACACGTTCGACACGACGATCCTGGCCCTCGGGCTGCCGGCGCTCTCGATCGACCTCGCCGGTCACGGCGACTCGTCGTGGCGATCGGATGCCGCGTACACGGCCGGTCCTCTCGCGGACGACGTCGTGCGCGCGCTCGACCAGCTCGTCGCGGCTCGCCCACGAGGTCGGGCCGGCGAAGAAGGCGCGGATCTGCGCGGGCCCCTCGTCGGGGTTCACGCCGGGGG
>NZ_MEGA01000096.1:5703-13164 GCF_001725695.1 Microbacterium sp. SCN 71-21 | reverse complement strand
CGCTGCGCGCCGGTCCCGACCTGCGCGGCCATGCCGCAACGCTGCGCACCTGGATGCCGCCGTCGGTCCTCTTCTCCCTCGCCGGGGCGGTACTGCTCGTCCTCACCCCGGGCGCCCTGTTCGACCGGGTGGTGCCCTTCCTCGTGGCGACGGGCTCCCTCGTGCTGCTCGCGCAGCCGGTCATCGCCCGCGCGCAGCGACGCTTCGGGCGAGGGATGCCGCGCCCCGCCGCCGCGATCGCCGGGGGCGCCGTCGCGACCTACAACGGCTATTTCGGGGCGGGTTCCGGCATCCTGCTGATCACCCTGCTGTTGCTGACGACCGAACCCGTGCTGCACCGCGCGAACTCGCTCAAGAACGTCATCCTCGTCGCCTCGGACGTGTTGCCCGCCATGCTGTTCGCGGTGTGGGGCACGGTGGTGTGGGCGGCGATGTGGCCGCTCGCGATCGGCGCCGTGCTCGGTGGCCTCATCGGCCCCGCGGTGGCCCGTCGTCTCCCGCCGGCGGTGCTCCGCGTGCTCATCGCGCTGTGCGGCTTCGCGCTCGCGGGGTATCTGCTCGTCCGGGGGTGAGGGTGGGCCCGGTTGGCCTCGAGCTCACGATGGCTGAGTGCCGCGCTCTGTCGAGTGCATTCCGGGCCGCTGTGCTTCTCGGTGGGAGCGGCAAGGGGTCGACGTGGCATGCGGCTGTGCGGGCGGTGTGAACACCACCGCAGACATCCGCGGCGTTGCTGTCGACTTTCCGAGGTGCTGTCCCCGGTCGGACGACAGCGGTATTCAGCAGTCGGCGTATCGACGTTCTCGGAATGTCTTCATCCGCACGCCGTCGCCGGCTGCACATCCTCCATGCGAGTTGCGGGGCGAAGGGCGCCCGTTCGTCACGGCGTCACGGCACCTCTGCACATTGTCGTCATGGTTCCACACCCCAGAAGGGGCCGGTCAGGCCGACCTCGCGGAAGTAGGCCGCAGCGAGGGTGGGATCGCGGCGCTCATAGGGTGTGTCGAGCCTGCCGTCGTACCAGTGCGCGGCGAGGTTCCAGAGCGTGGTCAGCGTCATCACATACCCGCGAGTGTTGCCCGTTCTGGCGAGCCAGTCGTCGAGGCAGCTCTCGTCGCAATAGATCTGTTGGTTCTCGCAGGCGTGGGTGGCGTCGGGCCAGATCTCGGCCGCAGGGACGAGGAAGTGCGCGATCTGGTCGCCCGAGGGCGGGTACTCGTTTGTGACTGTCCATGCGTGGGCTGCGCCGCAGGCGGGGCAGGTGGTCGCGATGAGCGCGGACGGGGAGTGGGGGACGAGGTGCGGAATTGCGAATGCGTCCCAGGCACATCCGCCCCACCAGAGTGTGGTCGTGCTCATGACGGAGAAGCGGAACGAACGGCTGGCGAACGGGTGGGCGAGTACGACGTCCCCGTTCTGGAGCACGAGGTGGTGGGAATCGGCGAGTTCGACGAGTGCGGCCCTCGCTTCGTCGGGGGTGGCCTTGACCGCAGCGGCGAGTTGTCGAGCATCGAGCGATCGTCCTGTGGTTGCGAGGTGACGGTAGAGCGTGATACGGATGCGCTCAGCCAGGTCGGATATAGGCAACGGCGTACTTTCGTGTCAGGTGGCGAGAGGTCGCAGAGGCAGTCTTTCTGCCGCCGCCTCGGTGAGGATGCGGGTGAGGGCGCGTATCCCAGGATCGACGACGTCGGGAGTGCGCGCTGCGAGGTGGACGCTGCGCACGAGCGGGGAGTCGAGACTGAGCAGATCGACGCCGTCAGGAAGCTGCGCGATGGTCAGCGCGGGCACGAGAGCGACGCCGACTCCGGCGGCGACGAGTTCGAGTTGGACGCTGAAGTCCATGGATTCCGCGACGATTCGGGGTTGGAATCCGGCGAGGCCGCAGGCGCGTTCCATCATCGTGAAGCAGGTCACGTCGGCTGTCGGCGCGATCCACGGTGCTGTCGCATAGTCGGATAGTCGCGGGGTCGACGCCGGCTGTCGATAGGTCGCCGACACCGCCAGCCAGACGGGTTCGCTGCCGAGGTGCTGAGACTCGATACCGTTCGGGAGGTTCCTGGGCACGTTCGAGTATGAATGGACGACCGACAGATCGGCGTCGCCCGTCATGAGGGCCGCGATCGCGCTATCCGGCTCCTCAGTGGTGAGGCGCACCTCTAGGGCCGCTCCAGTGTCGGCGAGCATGGTGCGGTAGGCATCCGCGACGAATGTGCGAGCCGCCGAGGGGAATGCGGCGAGGGCGTATCGACCGACTGTCCCCGCACGGAGTGCCTCTAGTTCAAGCTCCGCAAGCGACAGTCTGTCGAGAATGGCGTGACCGTGGTCAGCGAGGGTCGCACCGGCGGCGGTGAGTACGAGTCGGCGGCCCTGCCGCCGTGTGAGGGGGAGCCCGATCTCCTTCTCAAGAGCGGTGAGTTGCATCGATACGCCGGGGGCGCTGATGTGCATCTCCTCCGCTACGGCCGCAATCGTGCCGAGACGCTGCAGGGCGGCGAGCAACCGGATCTTGCGCACGTCGATCATGCCAATTCACCTTAAGCAATTTTTATCTGTTAAGTAAGAGAACGTAAGTTGTGTTGATGTATTGAGTTTGACACTCTGAATCCGTGAGAGTCAATAGGGCATTCCTGGCTGGCGTGCTGGTAGTGGTGTTGTGGGCGTCCGCGTTCCCTGCGATCCGGGTCGCGGTTCCCGCGATGGGGGTTATCGGGCTGTCGTTCGCACGCCTGCTCGTGGCGGCGGTCGCGCTGGTGATCGTTGCAGTCCTGGCGAAGGCCCGGATTCCGAGGGCACGCGATCTGGGGTGGATCGCGGCGTGCGGGTTCTTCGGGATGACCGCATACCAGCTGTTGCTGAACTGTGGGGAACTGTACGTGCCTGCAGGGACGGCGAGCATCATCGTCGCCGCCGCGCCGCTGGTCTCCGTCGCCGTTGCCCGCGTCCTCTTCACCGAGCGCATCTCCCGCACCACGATCGTGGGCAGCGTCATATCCCTCGCCGGCGTCGCGTTCGTCTGCCTCGCTCGCGCTGGCGTGTCACTGTCAGCCGCGGTGTGGATCGTGGTGGCTGCCATGGTGGTGCAGGGCATCTATCACCCGCTGCAGCGTCCTCTTCTCCAGCGGTACAGCAGCGTCGAGGTCGCCTGTTACGCCATGATCGCTGGCACTGTGATGACTCTCCCGGCGGTGGCCTTCGACCTCGACGGGCTCCTCAGCGCCGGCCCGGCACCGTGGCTCGCAGCCATCTACCTGGGCCTACTGCCGTCTGCGGCTGGTTTCGTCCTCTGGGCTTACGCCGTCGCGCGGATGCCGGTGGCCGTGTCCACGTCGCTCCTCTACCTCGTCCCTCCCGTCGCGGTGCTCATCGCTTGGGGCTGGCTGGGCGAACTGCCGATCCTGCCCGAACTTCTCGGCGGTCTTGTCGTCATCGCAGGAGTCGTCACCATTTCTCAGGGTCCGCGCCTCCTCGCGCGCCGCGTCGCCAGCCGCGCCGCACGCACCGTGCCGAACGCGATCGACTGAACTCGGAAGGGCGGGACATGTCCATGCGCATTCTCATCGTCGGCGCGGGCGCTGTGGGCGGCTTCTTCGGTGCACGTCTCGCGCGGGCGGGCGTCGACATCACCTTCCTTGTGCGTCCAGACCGAGCCGCCTCCCTCGCCGAAGACGGGCTCGCGCTCATCGACCCCGACGGTGCTCGCACCGCAGTCGCGGTTTCAGCGGTGACTGCGAACCGGCTCGATGACCGCTGGGACGTCGTGCTCCTCGCTGTGAAGGCGATGTCTCTCAACGCTGTCCTCGACGACCTGACAGCCGTCCTCAGCACGCGCGCAGTGATCCTGCCGGAGCTCAACGGTATCGACCACATAGACCTGATTCGCTCTCGATTCTGCACAGCAGTTCTGCTCGGCGGCGTGGCTGTCGTTGCTACAGAGCTCTGCGCGAATGGAGACATCGCCCAGCTCAGCCCGGAGGCATCGATTGCCTTCGGAGAGCTCGACGGGTCACTCACACACCGAGTGACCCAGCTCGGCGCCGTGTTCGCGGGCGCCGGCATCGATACCGTGGTGTCCGAGACCATCGTGCACGACATGTGGGAGAAGTGGTTGTTCATGGCCGCAGGCGGGGCGGCGACGGTGCTACTGGGCGGGCCTGCGGGTGCGATCGCCGCAGTAGAAGACGGTGTGAAGCTGGTCGAGCTGCTGATCGACGAGGTGGTCCAGATCCAAAACGCGGCGGGCCATTCACCTCGCCCCGCCGCGATCGAGCGAGTCAGGGCTGCGCTCACCCGGCGCGGATCAGACTTCACCACGTCGATGTACCGGGACTTCGTCGCAGGACGCGCGACCGAAGTCGAGCCCATACTCGGCGGCCTGCTCCGTCGCGCGGGGACCCACAACGTCACGTCCCCGATCCTGCACGCCGCCACCGTCCGCCTCCGCGTCCACGAGGCCAGCCGGGCCTGAACGGGTCGCTCCGATCACATGCGATTCAGGCCGGATGCGGTCACCTCGTCCCGTCCGGCTTCGCTCGCATGCGGCGACGGCGCTGGAGATGAGTTGCTCGCGCGTGGCGTTGTCGTGGTGAGGGAAGAAGGGCGTGGAAAACGAATACATCGCAGCGTCGCCAGATGATTCCTCACGCCCTCTTGCCGACCCCAGCGCGACAAGTCGGGTGGGCCCGGTGGGGCTCGAACCCACGACCCGCGGATTAAAAGTCCGATGCTCTGCCGACTGAGCTACAGGCCCGTGTCCTCCAGCCTACTGGGACGCGCACGGCGCTCCGGCCGGTGCCGGGCAGACGAAAGCGACCGCTCGGACTCCGGCGAGTCCGAGCGGTCGCTGACGTGAGTGACGCGGGCGTCAGTTGCTCGGCGGCATCAGCACCGTGTCGATGAGGTACACGGTTGCGTTGGCGGTGTGCACGCCACCGCAGATGACGGCGGAGTTGCCGTTGACGGTGAGGTTGCTGCCGCTGCCCGACACGGTGAGGGTCTGGCCCTCGACGGTCGTGTGGGTGCCGACGATCTGCGACGGCGGGATCTGACCGGCCACCACGTGGTAGGTCAGGATCTTCGTGAGCAGGTCGCTGTTGGTCTTGAGCGTGTCGATCGTGGCGCTGTCGATCTTCTTGAACGCGTCGTCGACAGGGGCGAACACGGTGAACTCGCTGCCGTTCAGGGTCGAGACGAGGTTCACGTTCGGGTTCAGCTTGCCGCTGACGGCCGCGACGAGCGTCGTGAGCAGCGGGTTGTTCGAGGCCGCGACAGCGACCGGATCCTGCGACATGCCCTGGATCGAGCCGGCGCCCGAGGGCACCGCCGACGCGTAAGCCGAGCAGCCGGGGCCGACGAGGTCGGCCGAGGGGTCCATCGTGGCGGATGCCATGGGGGTCGACGACGGCGTCGACATCGATCCCGAGCTGGTGGTGGAGCTCGAACATGCGGTCAGCGCGAGGGCGCCCGCGAACAGAAGCGCGACGCCGGAGATGACCTTGGACTTCGTGGTGAGCATGATTCCTCCGTGGTGAGGGGTGGGCCGGGGGGACCCGTGGGAGTGAACGACGCACCCGAGCGTTCCGGGGGCGTCCGCCGCGGTGCGACGTTCATCAAGCCGTTCGGGGCGGTCGCGGGATCGGATTGGACATCGAACAGATCCGGATGCCTCGGGCCGCCGCATCCGCTCACTCAGCGTGTTCGCGGGCAGCAGTTCCCATCCGAACGGGCGACGGGGCCGAACTGCTACCGACACGAAAGGGAGGTCGTCATGACCCTCGTCATCATCGGCCTCCTGGGCGGACTCATCACCGGCATCTCGCCGTGCATCCTTCCGGTGCTGCCGGTCATCTTCCTCACGGGAGGCGTGCAGGCCAGCGCCGCGACCGGCGACGAGGAGGTGCGCCCCGCCTCCCGCTGGCGGCCGTTCCTGGTGATCGCCGGCCTCGTGCTGAGCTTCACGGTCGTGACCCTCGTCGGGTCGCTGATCCTCGGACTGCTGAACCTGCCGCAGGACATCATCCGCTGGGTCGGCATCGTCGTGCTGATCCTCATCGGCATCGGCCTCATCGTGCCCCGGTTCGAGCGCATCCTCGAGAAGCCGTTCACCTGGCTTCCGCAGAAGGAGGTCACGAACCGGGGGAGCGGCTTCGGCGTGGGTCTCGCCCTCGGCGCGGTGTTCGTGCCGTGTGCCGGTCCCGTGCTCGCGGCGATCATCGTCGCCGGCTCCACAGGCCGCATCGGCGCCGACACGATCTTGCTGACCGTGTCGTTCGCGATCGGCGTCGCCGTGCCGCTGCTCGTCTTCGCGCTCGCCGGGCGCGCGGTCGTGCAGCGCATCCGCGCGTTCCGCACCCGCGAGCGCCTGCTGCGCATCATCGGCGGCTCCGCCATGATCGCGCTGTCGGTCGGGCTGGTGTTCAACGTGCCCCAGCTGCTGCAGCAGCTCGTGCCCGACTACACGTCGGGGCTGCAGCAGCAGCTCACCGACAACCCCGACGCGCAGAAGGCTCTCGCCCTCGGCGGCCTCGTCAACGACGAGAACAAGAACCTCGACAAGTGCACCGCCGGTGCCACCGAGCTCGAATCGTGCGGCACGGCGCCGAGCATCAAGGGCATCCAGCAGTGGTTCAACACCCCCAACGACCAGCCGATCACGCTCTCCCAGGAGAAGGGCAAGGTCGTACTGATCGACTTCTGGGCGTACTCGTGCATCAACTGCCAGCGCTCCATCCCGCATGTCGTAGCCTGGAACAACGCCTACGCCTCGCTCGGACTCGAGGTCATCGGCATCCACTCGCCCGAGTACGCCTTCGAGAAGGACCCGGCGAACGTCATGGCCGGTGCCAAGAACTTCGGCATTACCTACCCGGTCGCCATCGACAACAACCTCGACACCTGGACCAACTACCGCAACCGGTATTGGCCCGCCCACTACCTGATCGACGCGCAGGGGGTGGTGCGCAACATCCAGTTCGGTGAAGGCAACTACGCCACCACCGAGAACCTGATCCGCCAGCTGCTCGTGCAGGCGAACCCGAACGTGCAGCTGCCCCCGCCCACCGAGGTGCAGGACACCACCCCGCAGGTCGGCTCGACCACGCAGGAGACGTTCCTCGGTGCGGCCAAGCAGGCCAACTTCGGCGGCGGCACCGCCTACGACCCGGGCACGACCACCTTCGCCTACCCCGCCTCCCAGCCCGACGACTCGTTCGTCGTGCAGGGCAGCTGGAACCTGACCTCCCAGAGCATCACCCCCGGCACCGACCAGCCCGCCCAGGTGCGGCTGCGCTTCCACGCCGGCATCGTGCAGATGGTGCTCGGCGGCACCGGCACCGTCACCTACACGCTGCAGGGCGGCGCCACCCAGACCGTGCAGGTCAGCGGCACTCCCAACGCCTACCAACTGGTCTCCAGCGGAGCCGCCTCCGACGGTCAGCGCGTGCTGGAGGTGACCGTGTCGCCCGG
>NZ_MEGA01000096.1:0-5624 GCF_001725695.1 Microbacterium sp. SCN 71-21 | reverse complement strand
CCGCCCCGTCCGCTGCGAGAGGAGTCCGTGAATGTACGGCATGCTGGTCGACATGGTGATCGACGGCGCTGACGTCCCCGAGGAGGGTCCCGTCGTCGACCGCATCGCCGAGTTGCTGGTGGCGACCGCCGGCGGCGACCAGGGCGCGTTCGCCGAGCTGTACGACGCGCTGTCGTCGCGGGTGTTCGGTCTGATCCTGCGCGTACTCGTCGACCGGTCGCAGAGCGAAGAGGTGCTGCAGGAGGTCTTCCTCGAACTGTGGCAATCCGCCGGGCGGTTCGTTCCGAACAAGGGACAAGGCCGCACGTGGGTGATGACCATCGCCCACCGCAGAGCCGTCGACAGAGTGCGCGCATCGCAGTCGAGCAGTGACCGGGACACCCGAGCCGGGCTGCGGGAGATCGCGGTGCCGCACGCCGACGTCGCCGAGCAGGTCGAACTGAAAACCGACGCCGAACGTGTGCACGAGGCGCTGCGTTCCCTTCCCGAGGCGCAGCGCGAAGCGCTCACTCTCGCCTACTTCGGCGGCTACAGCCAGAGTGAGGTGGCCGCCCTCGTGGGTGCACCGCTCGGCACCATCAAGACACGTATGAGAGACGGGCTCGCCCGACTCAGACAGGAGATGGGGGTGACCCCGTGAACGAGAACGACTTCGCCGAGCTGTCGGCGGCCCGCGCCCTCGGTGCTCTCTCGCCCGACGAGCAGCGCGCCTTCGACGAGGCGCTCGCGTCGCACCCCGAGTGGGCTGCCACCGTAACTGCCGACGAGGCGGCCGCGGCCGCACTCGCCGACACCGTGACGGATGTCGCGCCCCCCGCCGACCTCCGCGCCTCGCTGCTCGCCCGCATCCAGGACCTTCCGCAGCACTCCGACGCGGATGCCGCGGCCGACGCCCCGCCCGCGCCGTTCACGTTCGTCACACCGAGCGTGGAATCGGTGCGGTCGGCCCCGATCGCGAACGCCCGGCGGGCACGCCGCATCCTCTTCGCCCTCGCCGCGAGCATCGCCCTGGTGGTCGCGATCGGCATCGGCGGCACGATGATCGCCGGGCAGCTGAACCCGAAGCCCGCGGCGGTCGTCGCGCTCGAGAAGATCGAGTCGGCACCGGATGCCGCCAGCGCCCAGGCGGGCGTCACCGGCGGCGGCACGGCCACCCTGCACTGGTCGTCCTCGCTCGGGCAGGCCGTGCTCGTCTCGTCGGGCATGGCGAGCCTCGCAAGCGACCGCACCTATGAGCTCTGGTACCTGCGAGACGGCGTGCCGACCGCGGCGGGCACGTTCGATGTGTCGGGCGGGTCGGCGACCGCGCAGCTGCGCGGCGGGTTCCAGGCGGGCGACATCGTCGCCGTGACGGTGGAGCAGCAGGGCGGCTCGGCGACCGGCCAGCCCACGACGAAGCCTGTGCTCGCGATCGAGACGCCGGCCTGACGCACTCCGGCGGTGCGCGCCCGGGGAGACCGGCGTCACCGGCGCCCCGTGCGCGCCCCGGCATCACCGGCCCCCGCAGCGCTAGCGTGAACGGGTGACCCCCCGCGCGCAGACCCCCGAGGTGCTCGCGCGCCTGCGACGGGCGCGCGACCTGATGGACCGCTCGTACGCCGAACCGCTCGAGGTCGCGATCATGGCGCGCGAGGCGTTCATGTCGACCGCGCACTTCTCCCGTGAGTTCCGCGACGCGTACGGGGAGACGCCGTACGGCTACCTGATGACGCGCCGCATCGAGCGCGCCATGGCGCTGCTGCGGGCGGGGACGACGGTGACCGATGCGTGCATGCGGGTGGGAGCGACATCCCTCGGGTCGTTCAGCGCCCGGTTCACGCGGCTTGTCGGCGAGACACCGAGCGCCTACCGGGCCCGCGATCACGCCGCCACCGAGGACATCCCGGCCTGCATGGCGCGGGTGCTCACTCGCCCCACCCGGTTCGTCTGATCGCGCACCGCGTCCCGGTCGCCGACGGTGCGGGGTGAGCAGGATCAGAGAAGCGGATGCCGCCTCCCGCCCGTAGCGTGGAGGCCATGACCTCCATCTCGCTTCGCTTCTTCCCGATCACCGCCGACGACATCGACGCCGGCATCGCGTTCTACCGTGACGGACTCGGCCTCGAGCTGCGCAACAACGTCGCCGCGGGTGACTTCCACTGGGTCACGCTCGGCGTGCCCGGCACCGACGTGGCCGTGGTGCTCTCCGAGCCCGGTGCCGGCCGCTCGCCCGACGACGCCGAGGCACTGCACCGGCTCGTCGCGAAGGGAGCGATCGGCCCGATCGTGTTCGAGACCGACGACCTCGACGGCGTGTTCGCCCGCCTCACCGCCCTCGGCGCCGACCTTGTGCAGGAGCCGACCGACCAGCCGTGGGGGCCGCGCGACGCCGCATTCCGCGACCCGGCCGGCAACCTCATCCGCATCAACCAGGCCGGCTGAGCCGGCGGTCGGTGCGGCCCGGGAGGCGCCCCTCGCCCCGTACCCTGGACAGGTGAGCGACGATCCCCGGCCGTACCACAAGCCCGTGCGCCGCCCCGCCGAGCTGTTCGACCGGCTCTACTCGGGCGACGACCCGGCCGAGGTCTCGCGCATCGCCCACTCGACCGCCGCCGCACTCCTCGCGCGCGTGCGCGAGGACCCCGACGTCGACGTCGTCGAACGCCTCGTCGCGTTCACCGACCGTCACGGCATCGACGACATCGCCGATCTGTGGTCGCGCGCGCCCGCTCGATCTCTGCCCGGCGCGCTCTGGCGGCTCTATCTGCTGCAGCTCATGATCCACGACGACCCGCGCACCGCGGCGCTGCTGTTCGAGCGCGGACGCCTGGCACGTTCCGGAGCCGACGAGGTGGTCGCAGGAGCGCCGACCCCGGCCGGCCCGGACGAGCTCGTCACCCTCATCGACACGATCCTGCGGGGGCTGTTCCAGGGTGACTTCGCGGTCGCACTCGAGCGGGCGGCATCCTTCTGCCGCATCGTCGCCGCCGGTGCGGTGCAGCTCGCCGACGACCACGACGTCGCGGAGCCGGCGCGCGCGAGCGCCTTCACGACGCGGGCGCTGCGCCTCGACACCTACGCGGAGGACCTCTCGGGCGCGGCGGCGCTCTGGCGCCGCGACGCGCTCGCCTGAGTCGCTTGCTCTCGCGCCGCGACACGCCGGACCGGGCGGCGCTTCGGCGCCGCGACGCTTGCTCCTGAGTCACGCCCTCGCATCGCGACGCGCCCGACCGGGGCGGCACCCGCACGGAGGAAGGGAAGAACCGAGCCGCAGAAACGCCTCTCGGCGCAAGGCCGCTCGCAGCGGCAGATATTGGAGCCCGGGGTTACTGCGGCCCGGCCGGTCCAGTGTAACGGAGCGCCCCCGCGCGGCATTCCCGCGTCATCCGCCCGGGCGCGTCGCCGTCGCGCGCGTAGGCTCGCAGCATGACCTGGCGTTTCGCGCTCATCATCGAGCCCGTGGCATCCGATGACCCCCGCACCGACTTCGACACGACCTTCGCGCCCGTCGACGCCTCGGCCCCCGCCCTCAGCATCGGCGAGCTCAGCACCCAGCGCGGAGACGGCATCTTCGAGTCGATCGGTGTCGTCGACAGGCACCCGCAGGAGGTCGAGGCGCACCTGGCGCGGCTCGCGCACTCCGCGGAGATCTGCGACCTTCCGGTGCCGAAGCTCGCCCAGTGGCGCGCCGCCGTGGCCCGCGCGGCGGCGCAGTGCCCGGAGGGCGAGGCGGTCATCAAGCTCATCCTGAGTCGCGGCATCGAGCACGGCCCGACCCCGACCGCGTGGGTGACCGCGTCGGCCGCGCCCGACTATGCCCGCCCGCGCGCCGAAGGCATCTCCGTCGTCGTGCTCGATCGCGGGCTCGACCTCGCCGCACCCGCCCGCGCCCCCTGGCTGCTGCTCGGTGCGAAGACGTTGTCGTATGCGACCAACATGGCGGCGCTGCGCGAGGCGCACCGACGCGGCGCGGATGACGCCGTCTTCGCCACGTCCGATGGATTCCTGCTCGAGGCGCCGACCGCGTCGCTCGTGCTGCGCCGCGGCGATGTGTTCGTGACCCCCGAGCCCGCCGCCGGCATCCTGCACGGCACCACCCAGCTGAGTCTGTTCGCCCACCTCGCCGAGCGGGGGTTCACGACCGCCTACGAGACCCTTCCGACGGCGGCCCTCGCCGACGCGGATGCCGCGTGGCTCGTCTCGAGCGTCCGCCTCGCCGCCCCGATCACGGTCGTCGACGGCCAGGCTCTCCCGCACGACGCCGCCTTCACGGCCGAGCTGAACGCCTACCTGCTCTCGCCGCGCGACTGAGCCGCGGCATCCGGGTGTGCGGCATCCCGGGCTGACGCGGTACGCCCCATCGATCCTTTGCCCGCCGCGACTGAGCGGCAGCATCCGGGCGTGCGGCATCCGCGCCGCGGCATCCCGGCCCGGCCGCGGCATCCGGGCGTTCTCGGTCCCGGGTGACGCGCCACAACCGTGTGCGCGCCGGTCTTCAGGCTGACGCGCCAGACCGTGTGCGACGCCGGCTTTCGGCGTGTCTCGCACCCCGCAGCGTCGGAACTTCTCGATGGCACGCCGCGATTGCGCTCGGCGCGGCGGGGTGTCGGGAGAAAGTTCCGACGTTGTGATGATCGCAGCGGGTTGTCGACGCCTACCGGCGTGCGTCGCAGGTCGATCACCCCAGGCCGAGCGCGCCGAGGATCGCGCGTTCGACGAGGTCCCAGTCGTGCACGATCAGGGCGTAGTCGAACCGTAGTGTGCGGTATCCCCAGGCGGCGGATGCTGCGTCTCGAACGAGGTCGTGGTGTCTCCGTTCGGCGCCCGCGTGGTTCTCGCGCCCGTCGGCTTCGACGATGAGGCGTCCGTCAATGAGAAGGTCGACCCGTCCGACACCGAGGACGGAAACCTGGGCGCGCACGTCGAGCTGCCAGTGCCGCAATCGCCAGCGGATCAGCGACTCCAGCCCGCTGTCGGCATCGTCTCGCGCGAACGCGATCGCCTCGCGGGCTCGGTCGTTCGTGCGCTCGTGCAGCCAGGCGAGATCGTGCGGCGCGACGAGTCCGAGGCGCAGGGAGGACTCCAGGGCGACGAAGAACTGCTCCGTTCCCGCGCAGCGATCGATCTCCCTGAGCACGCTCCGCGCTGTCGCCCGCGGGGTCGGCGCGTCGCCCCAGTGCACGATCGTGTCGGCTTCGATGATTGTGGGGGTGCGGCTGTGGTGGCCACAGCGCAGGTGGAGGTGGTCGTCGTCGCTCAGCACCCAGATCCCGAGGTGGCGAGCCGCGCTGATGCACGGAGCCGGCCTCCCGCCCGCGCAGCGCGACGCACATCGTCGCAGCTCGACGGTGTCGCGAACACGCCTCGCCGCAGGCGGATGAGCTCGCCCGTCTCGAGCGCACGTTCGATGCGGGTGCGTGAGTAGCGCAGCGCGCGAAGCTGCGCGCTCGTTCGCACCGCCGTCCTCTCGTCGCACACATGGCCATGGTGGGCGCACATCACGTCGTGAGTGTCCGAGCAGCGCGGCATCCGTGGATCGTCGGTGGCCTGCGGGCATGGGGGAGGGGACGTCACTCCACACTCCGTCGGAAGTTCTGCGCGACACCCCGCCCTCGTCATGCGCTAACCGGCGAGTCGGCCACAAC
>NZ_MEGA01000095.1:0-7492 GCF_001725695.1 Microbacterium sp. SCN 71-21 | reverse complement strand
TGTTGAAACGCAAGGTCAAGAAGCTGATTGAGGAAGAAGACGAGCGCAAGCCGTTTACGGACGACCAACTGGCGGCTGAGTTGCAGCGGCAGGGTATCCGGGTGACGCGAAGGACGGTTGCCAAATACCGCGAGGACATGCAGATTCCCAGTACGCACCAACGTCGTGTACGCTAACCTGCATCGTACAGAGACGAGGTAATCCCATGGACGTCGAGTACACCGGAAGACAGGCAAGCGTCACAAAGAAGTACAAAGCGCAGACAGAGGTCGGGCTGGCGCGGATTGTAAAGATCGTGGGCAATGCGGGTAGCGCGCATGTGACCTTATCCAGAGACAAGTACCGGTTTATCGCCGAAATTACAGTACAGACAAAAAGCCTGAAGCTGGTGGCAACCTGCGAGTCGACCGAGATGGCGACCGCCCTGCGCGACGCCCTGGCCAAGATCGAGCAGCAGGCCATTCGGCGCAAGAAGAAAAAGGTATCGATCAAGCGGCGGGGCAAGTCCGGCGTAGCGATCGCCGGTGAGGAGGAGGCAGAGGCCTCTGGAGAGATTGCGAAGCCGGCAGCCGAGAAGATTGCGGTGAAGGCCAGCAAGGGGCGAAAGACGGTGCCGATGCTCGTCCATTCGTTCCCGTCTCACTCTCCTTTATCGGAGCCGCACGTCGCGCGATCGACGGACGGTGTGGCCCTCCGGCCGATGTCGCTCGAAGAGGCCGTGAAAGAGGCCGCGTTCCGCGACCGCGATGTCTTCGTCTTCCGCGACCATGGCGGCCGTGCGATGGTGTTGCACCGCAAGCGCGATGGCAAGATGGAACTGATCGAGGTGCCGTAGAGGCGGCGCGCAGGCAGGTTTTGCGCGGCAATGCTAGGATTTGTCCATGCCACGCAAGACCTCGAAAAAAACTGCCAAGGCCGTCTCCGGACCGGTAAGCAAGGGCGAGCTTGTGATTCTGACGGGATTGTCAGGCTCGGGAAAGCTCTCTGCGCTAAAGGCCTTTGAGGATCTTGGCTTCTATTCTGTCGATAACCTGCCACTGGAGCTGGTGCCTCAGTTTGCCGATCTGGTGCGCCAGTCTCCGGAGATCGAGCGCGCCGCGCTGGTAGTAGACGTGCGCGAGGGGATTCGGCTGGACGAGTTTCCGCAGATCCTCAAGAAGGTGCGCAAGGTGCTGCCGACCCGCGTCCTGTTTTTGGAGGCCAGCGAGGATGCGCTGATCCGGCGCTTCTCCGAGACGCGGCGGCCGCATCCGATGGGCCGGACAGATACTGTCGTCAAATCGATCCGGGCAGAGAGAAAGCGGCTGGACCCGATCCGAAACGTCGCAGATATCGTGCTGGATACGACGAAGTTCAACGTGCATGAGCTTCGCGCTCATATCAACGCGCAGTTCGAGCGCGACGAGACCGACCAGAACCTGACCATCTCCTCGAACAGCTTCGGCTTCAAGAATGGAGTGCCGTCGGACGCCGACCTGGTCTTCGATGTGCGATTTTTACCCAACCCGCACTTTGTGCCGGAGTTCCGCAAGCTGACGGGACGGCATCCGAAGGTCGCCAAGTATGTTCGGCAATTTCCGCAGACCGCGGAGTTTCTGGACAAGACGACCGACATGCTGAAGTTTCTTTTGCCGCACTACATCAAGGAAGGCAAGAGCTACCTGACCGTGGCCTTTGGCTGCACCGGGGGGCAGCATCGGTCGGTATTTATTGCGGAAGAGATGAAGAAGCGGCTGGTCGCCGAGGGTTACCGCGTGAAGACCGCGCACCGGGACATGCCGCGCTAAAGACAGATAGCCGATCACGTTAGGAAGATGGCCAATAGAATAGTGAGATGCCGAGTGTAATGAGGATGGTCGGGAGAGTGGCAGCGTGAGACGTATCTGGCGGTTGCTGCTCTATGTGCAGCCCTATGCGCTGTATTCACTGCTCTCCGTGTTGTTGATGGCCGTCGTGGGCGCGATGGCGGCGTTTCGTCTGCTGCTGGTCAAGCCCATCTTCGACAATGTCTTGAGTCCGAATGCATCGGCGAACATTCTTGTCTTCAAAGTGCCGCATTTGGGATGGTCGCTCGACCTGAATTTCCTTGTTCCCAGCCACTTTCACAATGCATGGGACGTTGTCGCCTACGCGCTGGTGGTTTCGGCTCTGTTGAAGTCGGTCTGTGACTATGCGGGAACGTATCTCGTGAACTACGCCGGGTTCGGGATGATTACGGACCTGCGCAACGATCTCTACGATGCCATTCTGCGGCGCTCCATCGCATCGCCGCGGACCCCGCGGCGCACGCGAACTCGGTGGTCTTCATCCGCGTCCTTGCTGAAACCGGCGCCGCGGTGCTCACCGCCGCGGCCTTCATGCTCTGGTTCGACGACATCTGGTGGGCGCTGCTCGCGGCGGTCGTGCTGATGACCATCGCGTCGTTCGTGCTCGTAGGCACCTCGCCCCGGTCGGTCGGGCGTCGCAACGCGGCGGGGCTCCTGCGTGGCAGCGCCGGGCTCGTGCGCGGCATCCGTCTTCTGCTCGGCCCGATCGCGCACCTGCTCGTGATCCTCAGCAACCGGGTTACCCCGGGTGGGGCGCGGGCATCGAGCTTCACCTCCGAGGAACAGCTGCTGAGCATGGTCGACGAGGCCGCGCTGCAGGACCTCATCGAGGAGGACGACCGCGAGCTGATCCACTCCGTGTTCGAGTTCACCGAGACCTACGTGCGCGAGGTGATGGTGCCGCGCACCGACATGGTCACGATCGGGGCGGATGCCTCCACCCGCGCCGCGATCGCGTTGTTCCTCGATCGCGGGGTGTCCCGCATCCCGGTGATCGGCGAGGACGGCGATGACGTACGAGGCGTGCTGTACCTCAAGGACCTGGTGCAGATCGCCTTCCGCGACGGTACGGTCGCGAGTGCGGTGCCGGTGGCGGGCATCGCCCGTCCGCCTGTGTTCGTGCCCGAGTCGATGCGCGCCGAGACACTGCTGCAGCAGATGAAGCGCGACGCGGTGCACGTGTGCATGGTCGTCGACGAGTACGGCGGGATCGCCGGGCTCGTGACCCTCGAGGACATCATCGAGGAGCTCGTGGGGGAGATCGCCGACGAGTATGACCCCCGCGCAGACGAGGTGGTCGAGGTGCGCCCCGGAACGTTCCGGGTGAGCGCGCGCCTCGGCCTCGACGAGGTCGGCGAGCTGTTCGGGCTCGACCTCGACGATGAGGATGTCGACTCCATCGGAGGACTGCTCGGCAAGGCGCTCGGTCAGGTTCCGCAGCCGGGCGCGACGGCCGAGGCGCTGGGGCTCCTGCTCACCGGCGGCACCTCTCGCGGCCGCGGCCGCGGACTCGCGACGGTGTTCGTGACGCGTGCAGCCGACGCCGCGGCATCCGCCCCCGAGGAACACGCGACCGACGAGCACCCCGCCGGATCGAAGAAGAAGCGCACAGCGAAGGCGGCCCGCGCATGACCGAAGACAGCCCGTACCGCAGCGGTTTCGTCACCTTCGTCGGGCGGCCCAACGTCGGCAAGTCGACGCTGACGAACGCGCTCGTGGGCGAGAAGATCGCGATCACGAGCGACAAGCCGCAGACCACGCGGCGAGCGATCCGCGGCATCGTCGACCGTCCCGACGGCCAGCTCGTCGTCGTCGACACCCCGGGCGTGCACCGTCCGCGCACTCTGCTCGGGCAACGTCTCAACGACCTCGTCGAGGACGTGCTCGGCGACGTCGATGTCATCGCCTTCTGCGCGCCGGCCGGGGAGCGCGTCGGTCCCGGTGACCGCCGCATCGCCGCCTCGCTCGACGGCTACCCGCGCTCGCGCAAGGTCGCCCTCGTCACCAAGACCGATGCGGCGTCGCGCGACGAGGTGCTGGAGCGTCTCGCCGAGGTCGACGCGCTGCGCGACGACTGGGCCGCCGTCATCCCCGTCTCCGCGCTCACCGGTGCTCAGCTCGATGTGCTGGCGGACGAGCTGCTCGGCCTCATGCCCCAAGGCCCGGCGCTGTACGAGCACGGCGTCGTCACCGATGAGTCCGAGAGCGATCGCGTGGCGGAGATCATCCGCGAGGCGGCACTGCGCGACGTGCGCGAAGAGCTTCCGCACTCGATCGCCGTGGTCGTGCAGGAGATGGGCCCGCGCGAGGACTCTGATCTGATCGACGTGTTCGCCGACATCGTCGTCGAGCGCGACAGTCAGAAGGCGATCATCATCGGCCGCAAGGGCGCGCACCTGAAGGATGTCGGCGCCCGCGCCCGCACGCAGCTCGAGGGCCTCCTCGGCTCGCGGGTCTATCTGTCGCTGCACGTGCGCGTCGCCCAGGAGTGGCAGCGCGACCCCAAGCAGCTCGGCCGGCTCGGGTTCTGACGCGGGGTCGCGGCATCCGTCATCGACCGGGGCTCACCCGGGTGTAGCCTGGTCGCATGCGTGCGGGTGATCTCCTCCTCCTTAGCTGCCGCGGCGGGGCCTAAACCTAGGGCCACCTCGTCGCGGAGCTTGTCGTCGGCCCGCCACATCCCACACGAGGAAAGACGATCATGGAGAACACCCAGAAGGCATCGGCTCTGCCGATCCACAAGTACCGCCCGTATCACGAGCAGATCCGCGTCGACGTGCCGGACCGCACCTGGCCCGACGCCCGCATCACCCAGGCGCCGCGCTGGTGCGCCGTCGACCTGCGCGACGGCAACCAGGCCCTCATCGACCCGATGAGCCCCGAGCGCAAGCGCGTCATGTTCGACCTGCTGGTGCGCATGGGCTACAAGGAGATCGAGGTCGGGTTCCCGAGCGCCAGCCAGACCGACTTCGACTTCGTGCGTCAGCTCATCGACGAGAACCTGGTCCCCGACGACGTCACCATCCAGGTGCTGACCCAGGCGCGCGAGCACCTCATCGAGCGCACCTACGAGGCGATCGCCGGGGCGAAGCAGGCGATCGTGCACCTGTACAACTCGACGAGCATCCTGCAGCGCGACGTCGTGTTCCGCACCGACACGCAGGGCGTCATCGACATCGCCCTCGAGGGCGCGCGCCTGTGCCGCGAGTTCGAGAAGCGCATCCCCGAGACGGCCGTCTACTACGAGTACTCGCCCGAGAGCTACACCGGCACCGAGCTGGAGTTCGCGGCCGAGATCTGCAACGCCGTGCTCGACGTCTTCGAGCCGACGCCCGAGCGCAAGGTCATCATCAACCTGCCCGCGACCGTGGAGATGGCGACGCCCAACGTGTACGCCGACTCCATCGAGTGGATGAACCGCCACCTGGCGTACCGCGAGAACGTCATCCTGTCCCTGCATCCTCACAACGACCGCGGTACGGCGATCGCCGCCGCCGAGCTCGGCTACATGGCCGGTGCCGACCGCATCGAGGGCTGCCTGTTCGGCAACGGCGAGCGCACGGGCAACGTCGACCTGGTCGCCCTCGCGATCAACCTGTTCACCCAGGGCATCGACCCGCAGATCGACGTCAGCGACATCGACCAGGTCAAGCGCACGGTCGAGTACTGCAACCAGCTGCCGGTGCCCGAGCGCAGCCCCTGGGCCGGCGACCTCGTCTTCACCGCGTTCAGCGGCTCCCACCAGGACGCCATCAAGAAGGGCTTCGAGGCGATGGCCGCCCGCGCCGAGCGCGAGGGCGTGTCGGTCGACGACCTGGAATGGGCCGTGCCGTATCTGCCCGTCGACCCGAAGGACCTGGGCCGCTCGTACGAGGCGGTGATCCGCGTGAACTCGCAGTCGGGCAAGGGCGGCGTCGCCTACCTGCTCAAGAGCGACCACGCGCTCGACCTGCCCCGGAAGCTCCAGATCGAGTTCTCGGGCGTCGTACAGGCGAAGACCGATGCCGAGGGTGGCGAGCTCACGAGCTCCCAGATCTGGGAGATCTTCCGCGACGAGTACCTGCCGGCGGATGCCGCCGACGAGCGCTGGGGCCGCTTCGAGCTGTTGTCGACGCGTACGCAGAGCGATGTGGGCGGTCAGCTGCGGCTCGACGTCACGCTGCGCGACGGCGAGGAGCGCACCGCGGCGGACGGCATCGGCAACGGACCGGTGGCGGCCTTCCTCGCCGTGCTGCACGAGCGCGGCTTCGACGTCACGCTCTACGACTACGTCGAGCACGCGATGAGCGCCGGCGGGGACGCCCAGGCGGCGGCCTACGTCGAGCTGCAGATCGACGGGGAGCGCCTGTGGGGCGTCGGCGTCGACGGCGACATCTCGACCGCCTCGCTGAAGGCCATCGTCTCGGCGGTGAACCGCGCCATCCGCGCCCGCGAGCGCGAGGGCGCCCTCACCGCGGTGTGACCCGGGGTCGCCGTCGGGTCAGTCGCTCTCCGGTCGCACGATCGGAATAGCGGATGTCTCGACGGCGACCTTTCGCCTGTAGAGCATGTGCTGCTCGGGCAGCGACAGATCGAAGATCACGGCGAGGATACGGATCACCGCCGTCACGAGGAATCCGGCGACTGCGGATCCGACGATCGGCACACCGAACGCGTTGAGCGCTACGACCGTCGTGCAGCCCACCCCGGCCGCGACCGCATAGAGCGACCCGACGTGCATGATCGCCACCGGGAGCCCCATCATCACGTCGCGCAGCACACCGCCGCCGACCGCCGAGCAGACGCCCACGAAGATCGCCGGCACGACGGGCAGCCCGAGACCGAGCGCCTTCGTCGTTCCGAAGGCACCGAAGAGCCCGATCACCAGGGCGTCGAGCGTGACGATCACAGAGTTGAGCTTTTGCAACGGCCCGGCGAGCAACATCCCGAGCAGCGCCGCGCCGACGCCGATCAGCAGATACCAGTTGGTCTGCAGCGGAGCGGGCGTGACGTTCAGCAGCAGATCGCGGATGAGACCGCCGCCCATGCCCATGAGGATTCCGATCAGGGCCACACCGAGCAGGTCCAGACGTCGTTGCCCCCGGAAACCGGAGGCGAACAAGGCCCCCTGAACTCCGCCGAGACCCACGGCGAGCAGATCGGCCCAGAGCGGGATGGTGAAGGTCGGCTCGGTCACGCGTCCATTGTCGCAAGGCGCGACGATAATCGATGCGTGCCCACTTACCGCGACGAGGTCGTGGTCCTGCGCACCCAGAAACTGGGGGAGGCGGACCGCATCGTCACCCTCCTCGGTCGGCAGCACGGGCGCATCCGCGCGGTCGCCAAGGGGGTGCGCCGCACGTCCTCGCGCATCGGCGCGCGGCTCGAGCCCTTCATGGTCGCCGACGTGCAGATCTACAAGGGCCGCACGCTCGACATCGTCCAGCAGGCGGAGAGTCTCGCCACCTACGGGGCCGACATCGTCGGCGACTACGACCGCTACGTCGCCGCGAGCGCGATGGTCGAGACCGCCGACCGGCTGGGAGAGGCCGAGGCGACTCCGCAGCAGCACATCCTCCTCCTCGGCGGCCTTCGCTCCCTGAGCCGCGGCGACCACCACCCCCGCAGCGTGCTCGATTCGTACCTGCTGCGGGCGCTCGCGATGTCCGGGTGGTCGCCCGGCCTCG
>NZ_MEGA01000094.1:0-7614 GCF_001725695.1 Microbacterium sp. SCN 71-21 | reverse complement strand
CGGAATCCGCCGACGATCTCCGGGCTCCTGGTGATCTGGATGATGGTCGGCTTCGGTGTGGTCGGGTTCATCGACGACTTCATGAAGGTGCGGCGGCAGAACAGCCTGGGTCTCAGCGGCTGGCGCAAAGTTGCCGGCCAGGGCGTCGTCGTCGTGGTCTTCGGCATCGCCGCACTCAACTTCCCGAACGGCGACGGACAGACCCCCGCAAGCCCGTTCGTCTCGCTCTTCCGCGACGTTCCGTGGCTGTCGTTCATGGCGCTCGGCGCGGTGATCGGATGGATCCTGTACCTCGCCTGGATCGCCCTGCTCGGCGTGGCGAGCTCCAACTCCGTGAACGTGTCGGACGGGCTCGACGGCCTCGCGGCGGGCTCGGCCATCTTCGTCACGAGCGCCCTCGCCCTCGTCGCGTTCTGGCAGTTCAAGCAGCCCTGCGACGCCGTGACGGCGCACGCCGGACTCAGCGAGGCCTGCTATCAGACCCGGGACCCGTTCGACCTCGCGATCATCGCCGCCTCGTTCATCGGCGCACTGGTCGGGTTCCTGTGGTGGAACGCGCCGAAGGCGAAGGTGTTCATGGGCGACGTCGGGTCGATGTCGATCGGCGGCGTCATCGCCGCCCTCGCGATCCTCACCCGCACCGAGATCCTGCTCGTCGTCATCGCCGGCGTCTACGTCATCGCCTCCGGGTCCGTCATCCTCCAGCGGGTCTACTTCAAACTGACCCGAGGCAAGCGGCTGTTCCTCATGAGCCCCCTGCACCATCACCTCGAGATGCGTGGCTGGGCGGAGATCACGATCGTCGTGCGCATGTGGATCATCGCGGGCCTGCTGGCACTCTCCGGCGTCGGCCTGTTCTACGTGGAGTGGCTGGTGCGCCTGTGACGGCCGCCTCGCGGCTCGACACCCTCACCAGCTGGCACGCCGACTGGTCCGGCGTGCGCGTCGCGGTGCTCGGCCTCTCGGTCACCGGATTCTCCGTCGCCGACACGGTCGCCGAGCTCGGTGCCGAGGTGCTCGTGCTGACGGAGAACGCCGATGAGGAGTACGCGACACTCCTGCCCGTCATCGGCGCCGCCCTCCACCTCGGTCCGCTCGACGCCCTGCCTGCGGCGCTCACCGACTTCGCGCCCGATGTGGTCATCGCATCCCCGGGGTTCTCGCCGCGGCATCCGGTCATCGAGGCCGTGCGCGACGCGGGCATCGCCCTGTGGGGAGACGTCGAGCTCGCCTGGCGGGTGCGCGACAAGGTGCTGCGCGCCGACGGCACGCCGGCCGAGTGGGTGCTCGTCACCGGCACCAACGGCAAGACCACCACGACCCGGCTCGCCGCGACGATGCTCGTCGAGGGCGGGCTGCGTGCGGCGCCCTGCGGCAACATCGGCGTGCCCGTGCTCGACGCCGTGCGCGACCCGCTCGGGTTCGACGTGCTCGTCGTCGAACTCTCCAGTCACCAGCTCTGGTATCTCGGGCTGCAGAGCGGCCCCGAGCCGCTGTCGCCCCACGCCGCGGTCTGCCTGAACCTCGCCGACGACCACCTCGAATGGCACGGCTCCTTCGAGGCCTACCGCGACGCCAAGGCCGTCGTGTACCGCCACACGAAGGCCGCGTGCGTGTACAACAAGGCAGACGCCGCGACCCTCCGCATGGTCGAGGAGGCCGAGGTCGTCGAGGGTGCCCGAGCCATCGGCTTCGACCTGGGCGTGCCCGGCCCGAGCGACCTCGGCGTCGTCGACGGCATCCTCGTCGACCGGGCCTTCCTCGAGGAGCGCCGCACCAGCGCGCTCGAGCTGACCACAGTCGCCGACCTCGCCGCCCGGGACCTCGCCGCCCCGCACGTCGTCGCGAACATCCTGGCCGCCAGCGCCCTCGCCCGCTCGCTCGATGTCGCCCCCGCCGCGATCCGCACCGCCCTCGAGAACTTCACGCTCGACCCGCACCGCATCCAGGTCGTCGGCCGTGCCGGCGGTGTCGTGTGGGTCGACGACTCGAAGGCGACCAACCCTCATGCCGCGGCCTCGTCGCTCGCCGCGTACCCGGGCGCGATCTGGGTCGTCGGCGGACTGCTGAAGGGCGTCGACATCGGGGAGCTCGTCGCCACGCGAGGCGGTCGCGCGAAAGCCGTCGTCGTGATCGGCGTCGACCGGACGGCGATCGTCGCGGCGTTCCAGCGACACGCGCCCGAGGTGCCCCTCATCGAGGTCGACCACGCTCAGACTGAGAGCGTCATGGCGCGCGCGGTGCAGGCTGCCGGCGAGGTCGCCCGTGACGGGGACGTCGTGCTGCTCGCCCCCGCCGCGGCATCCTTCGACCAGTTCGCGTCGTACGCCGACCGCGGCAACAAGTTCGCCGCAGCGGTGAAGGACTGGATCGAGAGGAACGCCGGTGGAGGATCGCACCCAGACGCCCCCGGCGACACCTCCGGACACTGACCCCGGGCGGCGCGGGATCGCCGCCCGCATCCATCTGGGGCGCGTGTTCACGCCGCTTCCGGGCGAATACCTCTTGATCGTCTCGACCGTGCTGGTGCTCACCGGGTTCGGGCTGGTCATGATCCTCTCCGCCACCTCCGCGACAGCGACGGAGTCGGGGGGGAACCCCTATTCGGCCGTGCTGAAGCAGGCCCTGTTCGCGGCGATCGGCATCCCCTTGATGTTCATCGCCTCGCGGATGCCGGTCGGGTTCTGGAAGCGCATGGCCTGGCCGTTCCTGATCTTCGCCCTCCTCGTGCAGCTCCTCGTCTACGTCCCCGGCCTCGGCGTCCACGCCGGAGGCAACCAGGCCTGGATCCAGGTGGGTCCGTTCCAGGCGCAGCCCAGCGAGTTCGTGAAGATGGGCATGGCGCTGTGGATCGCGGCCGTGCTCGCCCGTAAGGGCCCACTGTTGTCGAACTGGCGCCACGTGTACGTGCCGGTCGTTCCGGGAGCACTGCTCGCCATGGGCACCGTGCTCGCCGGCGGCGACCTCGGCACCACGATGGTGCTTGTGGCGCTGCTCATCGGCGCCCTCTTCTTCTCGGGCGTGAAGCTGCGCATCTTCGTGCTCCCGCTCGTCGTCTTCGTGGCCGGATGCTTCGTCTTCGCCGTGACCAATTCGAACCGTCTCGCGCGCATCCTGAGCTTCCTGAATCCGGATACCGCGTCGTGCTACTACAACGAGTGCTACCAGCCGCTGCACGGCATCTGGGGTCTCGCCGGAGGTGGCATCTTCGGTCTCGGCCTCGGCAACTCCAAGGAGAAGTACGACTGGCTGCCGGCCGCGCCCAACGACTACATCTTCGCAATCGTCGGGGAGGAGCTCGGCCTCGTCGGATGCCTCCTTCTGCTCTCGCTGTTCGTGGTGCTCGCGGTCGGCATCTTCCGCATTATCCGTCGCACCGACGACCTGTTCGTGCGGGTCGCGTCGGGCGCGATCGTGACGTGGATCACCGCGCAGGCGTTCATGAACATCGCCGTCGTGCTGCGCATCTTCCCGGTACTGGGCGTGCCGCTGCCGTTCGTCTCGCAGGGAGGCACGTCCCTCGTGTCCGTGCTGTTCGCGTCGGGCGTGCTGTTGTCGTTCACGCGATCGCTGCCGCAGCCGGTCGTGCTCACCTCCCCGGTCGTCACGACCGCCGCGGCCCCGGCCCCGCGCGGTCGCCGACCCGTGGAGGATGTCGCGCGGTGACCACCTACCTGCTCGCCGGCGGGGGAACCGCCGGTCATGTGAACCCGCTGCTCGCCGTCGCCGACGCGCTGCGCGCGCGCGAACCCGAGGCATCCGTCCTGGTTCTCGGCACCCGTGAGGGCCTCGAGGCGCGCCTCGTGCCGCTGCGCGGCTACGAGCTGCTCTTCATCGACAAAGTGCCGTTCCCGCGCCGCCCCGACCGCGCGGCCCTCGCCTTCCCGCGTCGCTTCGCGCGGGCGGTGCGGGCGGTGCGTCGCGACATCCGGGAGCGCGGCGTCGATGTCGTCGTCGGGTTCGGAGGGTACGCGGCGGCTCCCGCCTATGTCGCCGCGCGCCGCGAGCACGTGCCGTTCGTCGTGCATGAGGCCAACGCGAAGCCCGGGCTCGCAAACGTGCTGGGCGCGCGCCGCGCGGCCGCCGTCGGGGTCGCGTTCGAGGGCACGCCGCTGCGGCGAGCCGAGGTCGTCGGGATGCCGCTGCGTCGCGAGATCGTCGATCTCGACCGGTCGGCGCGCCGGGCCGAGGGTGCGGCGGCGTTCGGGCTCGATCCGGCGCGCCCGACGCTGCTCGTGTTCGGCGGCTCGCTCGGCGCGCAGCGGCTCAACGAGGCGTTCGGCGGCGCCTGGCGGGACGTGCTCGATGCCGGCTGGCAGCTGGTGCACGTGACGGGGGAGCGCTCCGATCTCGCCGACCCGGGTGCGACGGGCTACGCGCTGCGGCGCTACGTCGACCGAATGGACCTCGCGTTCGCCGCGGCCGACGCGATCGTGTCGCGGTCGGGTGCGGCGACGGTGAGCGAGATCAGCGCGCTCGGCATCCCCGCGGTCTACGTGCCCTACGCGGTCGGCAACGGCGAGCAGGCGCTCAACGCCGCCTCCGCTGTGCGCGCCGGTGCCGCGAGGCTGATCGCCGACGGGGAGTTCACCCCTGACCGGGTGCGGTCCGAGGTCGTACCGCTGCTCGCCGATGCCGCGGCGCTCCAGGCGATGACGGATGCCGCCTCCCTCGTCGGCACCCGGCACGGCGCCGAGAACGTGGTCGCCCTCATCGACCGGGCACTGGGTCGCTGAGAGTCTCGCGGCGGCGCCCGCGCGCCCGCGGCTCGTGCAGGATCGGCGAGCCTAGGATTGACGGGTCATGATCAGACCCGACCTCACCCTGCCGATTCCCGAGCACATCACCGCCGCGCACTTCATCGGCATCGGCGGCTCGGGGATGTCCGGCCTCGCCCGCATGTTCCTGGCCCGCGGCATCCGGGTGTCGGGTTCCGACCGCTCCGACAGCGCCGCCCTGCGCGCGCTGGCTGAGGCGGGCGCGACCGTGTACGTCGGTCACGACGCCGCGCACCTCGGCGACGCCGACACCGTCGTGCACACCGGGGCGATCTGGCCCGAGAACCCCGAGTTCGTGACGGCGAAGCAGCGCGGTCTCGCGGTCATCCACCGTTCGCAGGCGCTGCACTGGCTGATCGGCTCGCGCCCGCTCGTGTCGGTGGCCGGTGCCCACGGCAAGACGACCTCGACCGGCATGATCGTGACCGCGCTCGGCGCGCTCGGCGCCGACCCGAACTTCGTGAGCGGTGGCGTGATCGCCGACCGCGGCGTCTCCAGCGGGTCCGGTGCCGACGACCTGTTCGTCATCGAAGCCGACGAGTCCGACGGCACCTTCCTGCTGTACGACACCGCGATCGCGCTGATCACGAATGTCGACCCCGATCATCTCGACCACTGGGGCACCCGCGATGCCTTCTTCGATGGCTTCGTGCGCTTCGCCGACGCGGCCACGCGGGCGGTCGTCATCTCGTCGGACGACCCGGGCGCGCTGCGCGTGCGGGCGGCCACGACGCATCCTCACGTGATCTCGTTCGGCCTCGCCGACGACGCTGACGTGCGCGTCGCCGAGGTGCGCACGGACGGTCCGGTGGCCTTCACGCTGCACCACGCGGGGGAGTCGGCCTCGGTGCGTCTGGCCGTTCCCGGCGTGCACAACGCCATCAACGCCGCCGGTGCGGTCGCTGTACTGCTGACGCTCGGCTACCCGCTCGCCGCCGCGGCCGACGCCGTCACCGGGTTCGCCGGCACCGTGCGGCGCCTCGAACTCCACGGCGAACGCCGGGGTGTGCGAGTCTTCGACGACTACGCGCATCACCCGACCGAGGTCGCCGCGGCCCTGGCCGCGACCCGCACCTTCGCCGACGGCGGACGCATCATCGCCGTGCACCAGCCCCACACCTACTCGCGCACGCAGGAGATGCACCGCGAGTTCGCCGAGGTGCTCGAGAGTCTGGCCGACCACACCGTTGTGCTCGACGTGTACGGGGCTCGCGAGGATCCGGTGCCGGGAGTGACGGGCCGACTCGTCAGCGACGACTTCACGGATGCCGCGCATGTCGCGTTCGTCCCGGACTGGCAGGCCGCCGCCGACTACACGGCCGGCGTCGCCCGCGACGGCGACGTCGTGATCACCCTCGGCTGCGGGGACGTGTACCGGATCATCCCGCAGGTGCTGGCCGCTCTCGAGACCGAGCCCGCGGGGGTCTGACGGTGCGACGGCCCACCCCGCTGCCCACGCCGGAGGAGCCGCCGCGCCGCGCCGCGGCCGATCGCGGCGGATCCGCGCGTGGCGCGGCATCCGATTCGGCACCGGCGCTGGCGCCGGAAGCGCAGCGGCGGGAGATCCCGGCCCGTGCGTCCGCGTCGCGACGACGCTCGTCGGAGCCAGCCGCGGCGGAGGAGACCGCGCCGATCCCGGAGTGGATCGACGACGCACCGCTGTTCGCGCCCGAACCGCTGCGGCCCGTCGACCGGGAAGCGGTCCCCGTCGACGCTCCCGCTGAGCCGCCGGGGGAGGCGGAGCCGACGGTTCGTCTGGGCGACGTGTGGCGGTCCGCGCGTGCGCGGCGGCGCGCGATCCGCTCGGAGGTGCGTCGGTTCACCGTTCGCCAGCGTCGCAGGCGCATCGTGTGGCTGTCGGTCATCGCCGCCGTCGTGCTGCTCATCGCGGCGAGCATCGGCTCGGCGTACAGTCCGCTGTTCGCCGTGCAGCGGGTCGACGTCGTCGGCACCTCCCAGCTCGACGCGCAGACCGTCGCACACGCCCTCTCCGGACAGATCGGCACCCCGTTGGCGGCCGTCGACGAGTCGGCCGTGAAAGCGGCTCTGGTGCAGTTCCCCCTCATCGAGACGTACACCGTGGAGGCGCAGCCTCCGCACGACCTGGTGGTGCGCATCGTCGAGCGCACCCCCGTCGGGTTCATCCAGTACCCGTCGGGGTACGCGCTGGTGGATGCGGCCGGCGTGCAGCTGTCGATGTCGTCGACGCCGCCGTCGGGCTATCCCGCGCTGACGGTGAGCGACACCTCGTCGGCGGCGTTCCGTGCGCTCGGTGCGGTGATCCGGGCGTTGCCCGCGCAGCTGCGCTCGATCGTCACGGCGGGCAGCGCGCAGACCGCCGACGACGTGACGCTCACGATCGGCGGCACCGGGACCCGGATCGTATGGGGGAGCGCCGACGAGAGCGCCGAGAAGGCGAAGGTGCTCGAGACGATGATGGTGTCGAGGCCGCCGCAGGGGGTGCACGTGTATGACGTGTCGTCTCCGAGCGCGATCGTCGTGCAGTGACCCGCTGACTCGACGGCGACACGGCCGGAACGGTCGGGCCGCGTGAGCGAGCGTCGCCGCATCGATTTCCGAGAAGGATGTCGCGACACGCGCGCGCGCTGCGACCGCGCCGCGTTCCGGCCGCTTACCTTCGAGTGAGAAATTGCATACCGGGCAATTCTTTAACGTTCATGTTGAACGTGAAGGTTGACGGCCCGGGTGCCGGAACAGGGTTCGGGACGAGACGGAGGCCGGCATGAGCCAGAACCAGAACTACCTCGCAGTCATCAAGGTGGTCGGCGTGGGCGGCGGCGGCGTGAACGCCGTCAACCGCATGATCGAGCTCGGC
>NZ_MEGA01000093.1:0-7849 GCF_001725695.1 Microbacterium sp. SCN 71-21 | reverse complement strand
CCTCCCCCGCGAGCTCCGCCTCGATGGCGGCGGTCAGCTGCTCCTCGAGGTCGGGCACGCCGATCTTCTGCACGATCTCCGCGAGGAAGCCGATCACGACGAGGCGTCGGGCCTCGGCCTCGGGGATGCCGCGGGCCTGCAGGTAGAACAGCTGCTCCTCGTCGAAGCGGCCGGTCGCGCTCGCGTGACCGGCGCCGACGATGTCGCCCGTCTCGATCTCGAGGTTCGGGATGGAGTCGGCGCGCGCACCGGAGGTGAGCACCAGGTTGCGGTTCGCCTCGTACGAGTCGGTGCCGACCGCATCCGGCCCGATGAGCACGTCGCCCACCCACACGGTGCGCGCCGTCTCGCCCTGCAGGGCGGCCTTGTACAGCACGTCGCCCGAGGTGTGCCCGCCCTTGTGGTGCAGGTAGACCTGGCTCTCGAGGTGCTGGCCGGCGTCGGCGAACGCGAGACCGTAGAGCTCTCCGACCGCGCCGGCGCCGGCGAGCTCGACGCTCGGGTTCACCCGCACGACGCCGCCGCCGAAGCTGACGACGATGTGACGCAGGTGCGCGTCGCGGTCGACCCGGGCCTGATGGGATGCCGCGTGCACCGCGTCATCCGCCCACCGGTGGAGCGCGACGACGGTGAGGTCCGCGCCGTCGCGCACGACGATCTCGACGTTCTCGGCGAACTCCGCCGTACCCGTGTGGTCGAGGAGCACGGTCGCACGCGAGTGCGGACGCGCCTCGATCACGACGTGCGCGGTCGCCCGCCCGCCGGTGCCGGCGACGTCGACGCGGATGGGCACCTCGTGCTCCCCGTCGACGACGACCGAGACGGCCTCGGGGCTCTGCGCCCACGCGATCGCGGACGGCAGGTCCTCGGGCCGGAACACGGCGCCCCGAGCGGATGCCGCGGCATCCGTGGTCGGCGTCACGGTCACCGTGACCCCGTCGGTCTGCGGGTCTGCCGCGTCGAACAGACGGGCCAGACGCGCGACGGGGGTGTGCTTCCAGTTCACCTCGCGGCCGGTCGGACGCTCGAAAGCCTCGGGATCGAACGAACGGAATCGCTCGGAGCGGGTCTGCACCGGCACGGTCGCGGCGGTCACCACGGCGGCGGCAGGGTCGATGTGGCCCTTCTCGTCGTGCGAGGGGGCCTCGGTCGCTGTCGTCATCAGCCGACGGATCCTTCCATGCCCATCTCGATGAGCTTGTTGAGTTCGAGTGCGTACTCCATCGGCAGCTCCCGTGCGATCGGCTCGATGAAGCCGCGCACGATCATCGCCATCGCCTCGTCCTCGGGAAGGCCGCGGCTCATGAGGTAGAAGAGCTGCTCCTCGCTGACCTTCGACACCGTGGCCTCGTGCCCGAGCTGCACGTCGTCGACCCGGATGTCGATCGCCGGATACGTGTCGGAGCGGGAGATGGTGTCGACCAGCAGCGCGTCGCAGCGCACGGTGTTGGCGCTGTGGTGCGCGTTCGGGTCGACTCGCACCTCGCCGCGGTAGCCCGCGCGACCGCCGCCCCGGGCGATCGACTTCGAGACGATCGAGGACTGGGTGTACGGCGCCATGTGGATCATCTTCGCGCCGGCGTCCTGGTGCTGACCGGGACCGGCGAAGGCGACCGAGAGGGTCTCACCCTTGGCGTGCTCGCCCATGAGGTAGATCGACGGGTACTTCATCGTCACCTTGGAGCCGATGTTGCCGTCGACCCATTCCATCGTCGCGCCCTCGTGGGCGATCGCACGCTTGGTGACGAGGTTGTACACGTTCGTCGACCAGTTCTGGATCGTCGTGTAGCGCACCCGGGCGTTCTTCTTGACGATGATCTCGACCACGGCCGAGTGCAGCGAGTCGCTCTGGTAGATCGGCGCCGTGCAGCCCTCGATGTAGTGCACGTACGAGTCTTCGTCGGCAATGATCAGGGTGCGCTCGAACTGACCCATGTTCTCGGTGTTGATGCGGAAGTAGGCCTGCAGGGGGATCTCCACGTGCACGCCCTTCGGCACGTACACGAACGAGCCACCCGACCACACCGCGGTGTTCAGCGCCGCGAACTTGTTGTCGCCCGCGGGGATCACGGTGCCGAAGTACTCCTCGAAGAACTCCGGGTGCTCCTTCAGCGCGGTGTCGGTGTCCATGAAGATGACGCCCTGACGCTCCAGATCCTCCTGGATCTGGTGGTAGACGACCTCCGACTCGTACTGCGCGGCGACGCCGGCGACGAGCCGCGAGCGCTCCGCCTCCGGGATGCCGAGGCGCTCGTACGTGTTGCGGATGTCCTCGGGGAGGTCCTCCCACGACTGCGCCTGCTTCTCGGTCGAGCGCACGAAGTACTTGATGTTGTCGAAGTCGATCGCACTGAGGTCGGCGCCCCACGTCGGCATGGGCTTGCGGTCGAAGAGCGACAGGCCCTTCAGACGCGTCTTCAGCATCCACTCCGGCTCGGCCTTCAGGGCGGAGATGTCGCGCACGACGGCCTCGCTGAGACCTCGTTTCGCGCTCGCACCCGCGGCATCCGCGTCGTGCCAGCCGAACTCGTAGACACCGATGCCCTCGAGTTCGGGGCGGTCGATCAGCACATCCGACATGTCGTCACTCTCCTCCTGGGGCTCAGCGCTGTCATGCGCTCCGGCATTCCTTCGCCCCGTTCGGAGTGACGGGAGGATGCCGCTTCCGGGCCCGGTCAGCAGGCACAATCTGCGCGCCTACACTGTCTGTGATGCGGAACGCGCATGCGTCGCATCCCACATCCGATCCTACAGGTTCCGCCCACCCCGAGGGTGGCGCGCACCGCGCCGTCGCGCCGCTGACGGCCTCCGTGGAGGCATCCGCCCATGTCCGCAGACCCCGCCGTCGCGCGCCGTCGCTCACTGCTGTCCTATCTGCCCGAGCGACCCGGCCGCAGCATGATCGTCGCCGCCTGGGCGACGCTGGTCGTGCAGATCGCGATCGTGGGCACGGGCGGCCTCGTGCGGCTGACCGGTTCGGGTCTCGGATGCCCCACCTGGCCCAAGTGCACGGCGGACTCGCTCGTGGCGACCCCCGAGATGGGGATCCACGGCCTGATCGAGTTCGGCAACCGCAGCCTCACCTTCGTGCTGGCGATCATCGCGATCGTGACGTTCGTGCTGACCCTGCGCTACCGGAAGCAGCGCCGCGACCTCTTCTGGCTGTCGCTGCTCGTCGGCATGTACATCCCGCTGCAGGCGGTGCTCGGCGGCATCACCGTGCTCTCCCAGTTGAACCCCTACGTCGTGGGCCTCCACTTCTTCGCGTCGGTGCCGCTCGTCGCCCTGTCGGCGGCGCTCGTCGTGCGCGTCTACGCCGTGCCGGGGCCCCGCGTGCGCGCGGTGCCGACCTGGTACGCGGCGGTCGCACACGTGACGAGCGGTTTCGTGCTGTTGACGGTGATCGTCGGCATCCTCGTCACCGGATCGGGCCCGCATGCCGGCGATGAGCATGCGATCCGCAACGGCCTCGACTCCGAGGTGCTGCAGCACATCCACGCGATACCGGCCTACGTCACATTCGCGTTGACCGTGGCGCTGGTCGCGAGCTCCTTCCGCACCGAGCCCGCTCTTCGCCTGCGCTTGTGGACGTCGCTGCTGCTGGCCGTCGAGCTCGTGCAGATCGCGGTCGGTCTCATCCAGGCGAACACCGGGCTCCCCATCGCGCTCGTGAACGTGCACATGGTGCTCGCGGTGACCCTCGTGGCGGCGATGACGGCCGTCGTGCTCAACCTGAAGCGCACGGTGGTCGCCGCTTCTTAGGGAATCCATAGCCGCAGAGTTTGCGGTCTCCGCGCCAGGCGACAAGGCTGGGAAGGCGGTTCGGCCACCCCGGCCGACCGGAAGGAGATCCCACCGATGACCCCCCGCCCGCGCCTCACCCGCAGCATCGCCTACTGGGTGCTGACGCTCGGTTCCATCCTCAGCATCGGCTTCGGCGTCTGGCTCGTGATCGACAAGATCACCGTCATGACCACGACGCTCGGCAACCAGACCGCGACCGGGATCGAGGTGTACGCGGGCCAGTCGTGGGTCCTCCTCGGCGCAGCGTTCATCGTCGCCGGCCTCGTCGGCCTCGTCGCGGTGCTTGCGCTCGCCGCAGCCGCCCGCGTGTTCGCCGCCCCCATCGTCCCCGTGGCCGCGCCGGTCTGGCCGGAAGGCGTGACCGACCCGATCAGCGCCGAGCCGGCCCTGGCCGAGCCCACCGAGCCCGTCGCCGACGAGCTGCCCGTCGCGCCCGCCGCGCCGGAGACGACCGACAGCAAGTGAGCTAGAGCCCCGCAGCCGCCTCGTCGACACGGACCGCGAGGCGCTCGAGGGCGTCGAGAGCATCGACCAGTCGTTCACGGTCGCGCTCGCCGAGCTTGGAGAGGGCCTCCCCCACGCGGGAGGCCCTCTCTGCGCGTGCGCGCAGCAAGGTCGCGACGCCGAGATCGGTCGGGATCACGACCGTCGCGCGGCGATCGTCAGGATCGTCATGACGGGCGATCAGTCCGCGCTGCTCCAAGTCGGCGAGGATCCTCGTCATGCTCGGCGCGGTCACCACCTCGATGCGCGCGAGGTCGGATGCGCGCGTCTCCCCCAGCCTCACGATGCTCGACAGCGTCGACGTCAGCCCGTAGGAAAGCCCGTCGGCGTTCGCTCGGATGCGCCGGTTGATCCGCCCCACGACCACGGACAGACGCTCGGCGTCGCCGGGATGAACGCCGCCGCCGGTCACGACGCGCTGCTCACGACCGGCACGGGCGCAGTGGCGGCGTGTACATAGTGGCGACCGCGCACGAGGGAGGCGATCGCTCCGATCAACGACATGATGGCGGCGGCGAGGAACACGATGACCAGTCCATCATGGAAGGGCTCCGAGATGAGCTGCGGGAAGAACTGGTTGCCGGTGAGAGCCGCGACATCCGATGCCGGCAGGTGGTCGAGCACACCGGTCGGGCCGAGCAGCGTCTGGATCGGGTTGTAGCCGAGGAACGCCGCGAAGACGCTGCCGACGGGCGGCAGCTGCGCGATCTGCGCGGCGGCGTCGGCCGGCACGCCGTGGGCGGTCAGACCCGACTTCATCGCGTCCGGGAGGCTCGTCGCGAGGCCCGCGATCAGCAGCGAGAAGAAGAGCCCGATCGACAGCGAGGTTCCGGCGTTGAGCACGGTGCCGGCCATGCCCGATGCGGCTCCACGCTCGCTCGCCGGCACGCTGTTCATGATCGCGCTGCGGTTGGGCGCGCCGAACATGCCGGATCCGAGACCGGACAGTCCGGTGATGATCGCGAACTGCCAGTACTCGAAGTTCACCGGGATGAGCAGCAGCAGCACGAAGGTCACGGAGACGATCAGGAGGCCCACGGTCGCGAACAGGCGCGCGCCGAAGCGGTCGGAGAGCGTGCCCGAGATCGGTCCCGCGATGAGGAAGCCGATCGTGATCGGGAGCATGTAGATGCCCGCCCACAGCGGGGTGTCCGCGTAGGCGTAGCCGTGCAGGGGCAGCCAGATGCCCTGCAGCCAGATGATCAGCATGAACTGCAGGCCGCCGCGTCCGATCGCGGCGAGGAGGCCCGCGAGGTTCGCCATGGCGAAGGCACGGATGCGGAACAGGCGCATGTCGAACATCGGAGCCGACGAGCGCAGTTCGATGAAAACGAACGCCACGAGCAGCAGGATGCCGCCGACGATGCCTCCGAGCACCCAGGGGTTCGTCCATCCTGTCGTGCTGTCGCCGTAGGGCTGGATGCCGTAGGTGATCGCGGTGAGGAGCGCCGAGAGACCGAGGGCGAAGGTGATGTTGCCGGGCCAGTCGAGCTTGCCGGGGTTGCGCGCGCCGACCTCCTTGAGCGACACGTACGACCAGATCGTGCCGATGATGCCGATCGGCACGCTCACGAGGAACACGGCCCGCCAGTCGATGACGGCCAGGAGGCCGCCGATGATGAGACCGATGAAGCTGCCGGCGATCGCCGCGACCTGATTCACACCGAGCGCCATGCCTCGACGGTGCGCCGGGAAGGCGTCGGTGAGGATCGCGGTGGAGTTGGCGAAGAGCATCGCCCCGCCGACGCCCTGCACGAGCCGCCAGAGGATCAGCCAGGTGGCTCCCGGGCCGCCCGAGAACGGGTCGAGCGAGAGGGCGATGGATGCCACGGAGAACACGACGAAGCCGAGGTTGTAGATGCGCACGCGGCCGTACATGTCGCCGAGGCGACCGAAGGTCACCACGAGCACGGCGCTGACGAGCATGTAGCCCATCAGCATCCAGAGCAGGTAGCTGACGTTGCCGGCCTCGAGCGGGTTGAGACCGATCCCCTCGAAGATCGCCGGCAGCGAGATGATGACGATCGAGGCGTTGATCGTGGCCATCAGCATGCCGAGCGTGGTGTTGCTCAGCGCGAGCCACTTGTAGTGCGGGTGCTCTCTGTCGAACAGGCTGGTCTTGACGGGACGGTTCCGGGGGTCGGTCACGGGGCTCCTCGCTCGGGCGATGCGCAATTTAGTTACTTGATATGAACTAAATATACGCCTGCGAAAGAGCCCGCTCTCCGCAGAGAGGGACGACCGCGGGTCAGAACGGCAGCAGCGGGTCGATCGCGATCGCGACGAAAAGCAGCGTCAGGTAGGTGATCGACGCGTGGAAGACGCGCATCGGGCGCGGCTCGGTGCCGCGCACCGCGCGGCCGTAGAGGCGGTGCGACTCGTAGATGAACCAGCCGCCGAACACGAGCGCCGATGTCGTGTAGACGAGTCCCATGTTCGCCACGGGGATGAGCAACAGGGATGTCGCCACCGTCGCCCACGCGTAGAGGATCACCTGGAGCCCCACCTGGGAACCCGAACGGGTGACACCGAGCATCGGCACATCCACGTCGTCGTACTGGTCCTTGTACTTCATGGACAGCGGCCAGTAGTGCGGCGGCGTCCAGAGGAAGACGAGCACGAACAGGATCAACGGCGCCCACGAGAGCGAGCCGGTCACGGACGACCAGCCGATCAGCACAGGGAAGCAGCCGGCGATGCCGCCCCACACGATGTTCTGCTCGGTACGGCGCTTGAGCAGGATCGTGTAGATCACCACGTAGAAGAAGATCGCTCCCGCGGAGAGCCCCGCCGCGAGCAGGTTCGTCGTGAGCGCGAGCCAGAGCGTCGAGACCGCGGCCAGCGTCCAAGCGAAGATGAGGGCGCCGCGCTCGGAGACCTCTCCGGTCACCAGCGGCCGGTTCTCGGTGCGCTGCATGTGCGCGTCGATGTCGCGGTCGAGGTACATGTTGAAGGCCGCCGCCGACCCCGCGCTCAGCGATCCGCCGATGACCGTCGCGAGCACGAGCCAGAGATCGGGGATGCCGCCCTGCGCGAGGATCATGACAGGGACCGTGGTGACCAGCAGCAGCTCGAGCACGCGCGGCTTGGTGAGCGCGACATATGCCCGGATGGTGCGACGCAGCGACGGGCTGTCGAGACGCGCGTCGCGCCCCGTGGTCGTGCTGATGTCCATCGTCCCCGCTATCACCGGAAATTCCTCGTCGATTCTACGTCATGCCTCCTGTCCGTCCGCCCGGACGCCGTTGCCTCCCCGGCGCGGCCCGTCACAGTCGAGCCCCGGCATGTGCGCGTGACTATGCTGAAATCACATGCGTCCGCCCAGGCGCGATCTCCCTTGTTCCGCTCCGCGGACGACCCGAGATCAGCACCGAGCGATGCACCCTCACACATGCGGAAAGGCGGTCCGGTGTCGGATTTGCAGTGGGACGAAATCGATTCTCGTGCGGTGGATGCGGCGCGGGTGTTGGCGGCGGATGCGGTGGAGAGGGTCGGGAACGGTCATCCGGGGACGGCGATGAGCCTGGCGCCGGTGGCGTAT
>NZ_MEGA01000092.1:0-8440 GCF_001725695.1 Microbacterium sp. SCN 71-21 | reverse complement strand
TGGTTCCGCGACCCCGCCGGCAACGTGCTGGCCGTGCTCTCGCGCAGCTAGCGCTCGCTGGCGCTTCGGCGCTCTGCGAGCGATCGCCCCACTCGCTCCGCCTCTTCCCGCTTCCTTACCCTCCCCCACCCTCTTCCCGCCGAATCAACATCTGCGCGCCCATTCCACTCCGCGCCGACGTGTGCACGAGGTGGATTCGGCGGCGACGTGGGGATTCGGCGAACAGGGGAGGCAGAGGAGTGACGTGTTGACGACTCTCTCGCCGTGCCCTCGCTCACTCGCGCCACGCGCCGCAGCTGCGCGGCGCTGCCGTCGCCCGCACGCGCGCCGCCGGCTCGCGCGCCCGCTTGTCCGCGCCCCTCCCTCGTCCGCACACTTGGCCCACCCCGCTTCCCGCTCCCTCGCGAATCAACATCTGCGCGCCGATTCCACTCCGCGCCGCCGTGTGCACGAGGTGGATTCGGCGGCGACGAGTGGATTCGGCGGCAGTGAAGAGAGCGCGTGAGAGCGCGCGCGGGGGGCGAGTGAGCGAGCGGATGCCGCGCCGCGGCCGTCAGCCGAGGGGGCGAGTGAGCGAGCGGATGCCGCGCCGCGGCCGTCAGCCGAGCGGGGGCCACCCGTCGGGGCCGGTCGAGCCTGCGGGGTACTCGTCGAGCGGCACGTCGCCGCGCCGCCAGGCGTCGAGCACGGGCTGCACGATGCGCCAGCACTCCTCGGCGGCGTCGCCGCGCACGGCGAGGGCCGCATCCCCCGAGAGGATCGACGACAGCACTTCCGCGTAGGCCTTCAGCGCGCCCTCGCCGAGCTCGGCGTGCATCGTGGCGCGGGAGAGCGAGAACGGGTCGGCGGCGCCGTTGACGTTGAGGTCGAGGCAGAACACGTCGGGGCCGAGCGAGAACCGCAGCACGCTGCCCTGTTCCTCGCCGGAGAAGCCGGTCGGCAGGTGGTGCACGGGCTTGAAGCGCAGCACGACCTCGGCGAGCCGGGCCGACATCGCCTTGCCCGAGCGCAGCGTGAACGGCACACCCTCCCAGCGGGCGGTACGCACCTCGAACACAGCCTCGGCGAGCGTCTCGGTGCCCCGCGACGGGTCGACGCCCGGCTCGTCGACGTAGTTCGGCAGCGCCGTGCCGTCGATCGTGCCGGCCGTGTAGCGGGCGCGACGCGAGCTGTGCACGGCGTTGTCGTCCCACACGTGGGTGGCGCGCAGCGCCGCCCCGGTCGCGTCGCGCAGGTCGCGCTCGTCGAGCGTCGCGGGCGGCTCCATGGCGACGAAGGCGAGCACCTGCAGCAGGTGGCTCTGGATCATGTCCTCGAGCGCGCCGGCCTTGTCGTAGTAGCCGGCGCGGCCCTCGAGGCCGAGCGACTCGTCGTAGCGGATGGTGACCGACGCGACGTTCTCCGACGACCACACCGGCTCGAACACGCGGTTCGCGAACCGCACGCCGAGCATGTTGAGCACCATCGACCGGCCGAGGAAGTGGTCGACGCGGAAGATCTGCTGCTCGGGCAGCAGCTGCGCGAGCACGGCGTTCAGCTGCTCGGCGCTGTGCTGGTCGGTGCCGAACGGCTTCTCGAGCGCCAGGATCGTCTCGGCCGGCAGCGTCACGCCGGTGAGCGCGCGGCACGCGGCGGCCGCGACGGCGGGCGGCACGGCGAAGTAGAGCACGGGGCGTTCGCCCGCGTCGGCGAGGAGGGCAGTGAGGTCCTTCGTCGCGGTGATGTCGCACTGCACGTAACGGGTCGCCTTGACGACGGCGGATGCCGCGGCCCCCACGCCCTCGCCGAACGCCGCCTTCACGCGGCTGCGCCACGCGGCATCCGTCTCGGCATCCATGCCGGCGCCGACCAGGCGCACCTTCGTGTCGGGTTCCGCGTCGAGCAGCTGGGCGAGGGCCGGCAGCAGCAGGCGGGAGGTCAGGTCCCCGGTGGCGCCGAGGATGACGAGGGTGCGTTCGTCGGTCACGCTCACACGCTACGCCCTCGACACGCGCGACGACGCGGATGCCGCGGCGACGCCGGTGCGGGGCAGAATCGGGGTGTGTCCGCATCGATCGGGGAATACGCGCTGCTCAGCGACTGCCGCACGGGGGCGCTCGTGTCGCGGCACGGGTCGATCGACTGGTTCTGTCCACCGCGATGGGATGCCCCGTCGGTGTTCGGCGCTCTGCTGGGCACTGAGGAGCACGGCCACTGGACCCTGCGTCCCGTCGACCGCGCGGCGACCGTCACCCGCCGCTACGACGGCGACACCTTCGTGCTCGTCACCCGGTGGGAGACGGCGACGGGTGTCGCCGAGGTGCATGAGTTCATGCCGGTGTGGCCGCACCGCGTCGACATCGTGCGGCGCATCGTCGGCCTGTCGGGCCGGGTGCCGTTCGAGACCGCGCTGCGGCTGCGTTTCGACTATGCCCGGGCGATCCCGTGGGTGCGCCAGCTCGACGGTGCGGTGCCCGAGCTGCACGCGACGGCCGGCCCCGACCGGGTGACCGTGCGGGGCATCCGTCTCGAGGCGCGCGACCACGTGCATCGCGGCACCGTATCGATCGACGCGGGCGGCACGCATGACCTCACGCTGACGTGGTCGCATTCGTTCCGCGACCGTCCCGAGCCGGTCGACGTCGACGCGGCGCTCGTCGCGACCCGCACCGGCTGGCAGGACTGGGCGGACCACATCGCGCACGACGGTCCGTACCGGGCCGAGGTGATCCGCTCGCTGCTCGTGCTGCGCGCCCTCAGCCACGCCGACACCGGCGGCATCGTGGCCGCCGCGACCACGTCGCTGCCGGAGCAGTTCGGCGGCGCCCGCAACTGGGACTACCGCTACGTGTGGCTGCGCGACGCGTCGCTGACGTTGCAGACGCTCGTCGCGCACGGGTTCGTCGAGGCCGCCGACCACTGGCGGCTGTGGCTGCTGCGCGCCATCGCCGGCGACCCCGCGCAGATGCAGATCATGTACGGCATCGCGGGCGAGCGCGACCTCGCCGAGCGCGAGCTCGCGAGTCTCCCGGGCTACAAGGGGGCGGCGCCCGTGCGCATCGGCAACGGCGCCGTCACCCAGTTCCAGGCCGACGTCGTCGGCGAGGTGATGGTCGCGCTGCAGCTGGCCCGGGAGGCGGGCCTCGCCGAGACCGAGTACTCGTGGCCGCTGCAGCTCGCGCTCGTGCGCCGCGCCGAGGTGAGCCTCGACCGGCCCGACAACGGCATCTGGGAGATCCGCGGCGAACCGCGCCGCTTCACCCACTCCCGCGCGATGCTGTGGGCGGCGTTCGATCGGGCGGTGACCGCGGCCGAGAGCACGGGGCTGCGTGGACCCGTCGCGCACTGGCGCCGGCTGCGCGACGACCTGGCCGCGGAGATCGCCGCGCAGGGCGTGGCATCCGACGGTCATTTCACCCAGTACTACGGCACCGACGAGGTGGATGCCTCGCTGCTGATCCTCGCTCAGGTCGGATTCTGCGCGTACGACGATCCGCGCATGGTCGCCACCGTCGCCCGCATCGAACGCGACCTCATGCCCGACGGCTTCGTGCGGCGCTACCGCACCTCGAGCGGGGTGGACGGGCTCGCCGGTGCGGAGAACCCGTTCCTGGCGTGCAGCTTCTGGCTCGTCGAGCAGTACGCCCACACCGGCCGGTGCGCCGACGCGGAGCGTCTGATGGCGGCCGCCGCGGGGGCGGCGAACGATCTCGGGCTGCTGTCGGAGGAGTACGACCCCGCGCACGAGCGCCAGGCCGGGAACACCCCGCAGGCGTTCTCCCACCTGGCGCTCGTGCGTGCCGCCGACGCGCTGGCCGCGGCATCCTGAGCGCTATGCGCGGCTGAGCGCCTCGCTCAGCTTCACGCGCGCGCCCATGCGCAGCAGCGTGTTCTGGTAGATGCGCGCCCCGACGAGCACGGCGCCGACGCATGTCGCGATGAGCACGATCAGCGCCACGATCGGCTCCCACACCTGCGCGGTGCCGAGGTAGAGCCGCAGCGGCATCGCGACCGGCGCCGAGAACGGCACGTACGACATGACCGCGAGTACGACGGGGTTGTCGTTGAAGAAGATCACGAGGAAGTAGGGCAGCATCACGAGCATCGTGAGCGGGAAGGTCGTCGACCCGATGTCCTCCTGGCGGGACACCATGCTGCCGGCCGCGGCGAACAGCGACGCGAGCAGGATGAAGCCGAACAGGAAGAACACCGCGAACCACACGATCGGGGCGCCGAGGCCGGTGAGCACGGCGTCCTGGCCGGTGATCGAGAGCCCGACGATCGCGATCGCCGCGAGCACGAGGATCTGCGCCATCGCGAGGATCGTGTTGCCGATCACCTTGCCCGCCAGCAGCACCCGCACCGGGATCGCCGAGATCAGCAGCTCGACCACGCGGGTCTGCTTCTCCTCGACGACCGACTGGGCGATCGTGCCGCCGAAGGTCGAGGCGGCCATGAGGAAGACGACGCCGAAGCCGATCGCGGCGAAGTAGCGCAGCATCCCGTCGGTCGACGGCGGGTCGAGCAGATGCACCTGCGGGGTCGCGCTCAGCTGCGCGACGAGGCTCTGTGGCACGTCCTGGTCGCCGACGACCGTGTAGGGGAAGGGCGAGGTGGATGCCGCGGCCCCCGGCACGTCCGCAGACGGCACGATCGCGGCTTTCACGTCGCCGTCGCGCACGGCGGCGAGCGCGGCCTCCGTCGTGGCGGCGGTGGTGACCTCGAGCCCCGGGAGCCCGGCGACGACGGTCGCCGTCTCGGCGGTCACCGCGACCTTGGTGTCGGAGACGTTCTTCGCCGCGAAACCGCCCCAGATGACACCGCCGAGCGCGATCGCGAAGAGGATCAGGGTCGAGATCACGAACGCCTTGCTGCGCAGACGCGAGCCGATCTCGCGCTCGGCGACGAGCCAGACGCCCTGGGCCGCCGAGGGGGCGGCGGGGTGCAGACGGGTCATTTCACGACCTCCTTGAAGATCTGGGCGAGGGAAGGATGCTGCGCGGTGAACGTCGCCACGTCACCGAGCTCGACCGCGCGGCGCAGCACCCGCTGCGCGGTCTGGTCGTCGTCGACGTCGAACACGGCGTGGCCGCCGGCGAACTCGACGACGGTGACGCCCGGCTCGCCGCGGAGCCACCCGGCATCCGTCGCCGAGACGAGCTCGAACCGGTGCGCTTCGTGCTGCGCTCGCAGCTCGGCGCGAGTGCCGGCCGCGCGGATCGTGCCGCCGGCGATGATCACGAGCTCGTCGCAGAGGCGCTCGACGACGTCGAGCTGGTGCGAGGAGAACAGCACCGCGGCGCCGCGCTGCGCTCGCTCGTGCAGCACACCGGCGACGACGTCGACGGCGAGCGGGTCGAGTCCGGAGAACGGCTCGTCGAGGATCAGCACCTCGGGGTCGTGCACGAGCGCCGCCGCGATCTGGGCCCGCTGCTGGTTGCCGAGCGAGAGCGTCTCGATGTTGTCGCCGAGGCGCTCGCCGAGCCCGAGACGCTCGAGCAGGTCGTTCGCCTGTCGCGCGGCATCCGTCTTGCCGTAACCGTGCAGGCGGGCGAGATAGGCGATGTGCTCGCCGACCTTCATCTTCGGGTAGAGCCCGCGCTCCTCGGGCATGTAGCCGAAGCGGCGACGGTCGTCGCGGCTCACCGGGGCGCCGTCGAGCAGCACGCTGCCGCCGTCGGCGGCGAGCACGCCCAGCGCGATGCGCATCGTGGTCGTCTTGCCGGCGCCGTTGCCGCCGACGAAGCCGGTGAGCGCGCCGCCGGTCACGCGGAAGCCGACGCCGTCGAGCACCCGGCGTCCGCCGTAGCTCTTGGTCACACCGTGCAGTTCGAGCATGGATCCTCCTCGGGGGTCGTCTCGAACCTACGGATGCCGCAGCCCCCGCGCCTCCCCCCACGGGTGGATCGTGTGGGCGTGCCCCTCCGCCGCGCGGCGGGCGGGCCCTCAGACGAGCCCGCGCCGGTACGCGAGCACGATCGCCTGCACCCGGTCGCGGGCGCCGAGAGCGCGCAGCACGTTCGACACGTGCGTCTTCACCGTCGCCTCCCCGATGTAGAGCCGCGCGGCGATCTCGGCGTTCGAGAGCGCGTCGGTCATCAGCCGCAGCACGTCGCGCTCGCGGTCGGTGAGGGCGGGCTCGAGGTGCGCGTCATCCGTCGTCGCCGGCTCGGCCGGCGCGACCACCACGGCCGCGCCGGCCGGGCGGGCAGCGGTGACCGGCGGGTGACCGGCGGATGCCGCGGCGAACCGCTCGATCACGCGACGGGTGACCTCGGGCGCGAGCAGGGCGTCGCCGGCCGCGACCGCCCGCACCGCGCGCACGATCTCCTCGGGGCCGGCGTTCTTCAGCAGGAAGCCGCTGGCTCCGGCATCGAGCGCCTGGAACAAGTAGTCGTCGCGGTCGAACGTCGTGACCACCAGCACGCGTGCCTCGACGACGGGATCCGCCGTCAGCAGGCGGGTCGCTTCGAGGCCGTCCATGTCGGGCATCTGCACGTCCATGCACACGACGTCGGGGCGCGTCTCACGCACCACCTCGAGCGCGCGGCGTCCGGTGGGCGCCTCCCCGACGACCTCGATCCCGGTTTGCGCGTCGAGGATCGCCCGGAACCCGGCCCGCATCATCGCGTGGTCATCGACCAGCACCACCCGTACCGCGCTCACGGGGTCTCCTCCGACCGCGGCAGCGGCACCCGCGCCCGCACGATGAAGCCGCCGCCGGTGCGGGGGATGAGCTCCAGGGTTCCGCCCGACACCGTCACGCGCTCGCGCATGCCGACCATCCCGAGGCCGGGGGTGACGGATGCCGCCACCCGCCCGGTGTTCGCGACCTCCAGCTCGACCGCGTCGGCCTCGAAGCGCAGACGCACGTCGGCGGTCGCGTCGTGGCCGCCGTGACGGCGCGCGTTGGTGAGCGCCTCCTGGGCGATGCGCACGAGGTTCACCTGCACGAGATCGGGCACCTCGCACGGTGCGCCGACCGTCGTGAGGGTCGTCGGGAGGCCGGCGGCCGCGGCATTCGTCACCAGCGTCTCGATCGCGTCGAGCGACAGCGACGGCTGGGGTGCGGCATCCGCGTCGGGAGAGGTACGCAGCGTCTCGAGCAGCTGACGCAGCTCGGTGAGAGCAGAGCGGGCCGACCCCTCGACCTGCGTGAGGGAGGTGGTCGCGAGCGCCGGGTCGGAGGCCATCACTGTGCGCGCGACCCCCGCCTGCACGCCCATGAGCGACACGTGGTGGGCGACGACATCGTGCAGCTCGCGGGCGATGCGCACCCGCTCGAGCGCGACCGCCTGTGAGGCCGTCACCTCGCGCTCGCGCTCGAGCTCGGCGGTGCGCTCCTCGAGAACCCGGCGCTGCACCCCCGCGGTCCACGCCCTGTCTCCGAAGCCCCATGCGGCGCCGAAGTAGAGCACGTTGATCAGCACGCTCAGCAGCACCTGCGCGATCGCGGGTGACAGTGCGACACCCTGGGGCACGTCGGTCGAGGTCGCGGTCGTCGCGGCCTCGAACATCGACACCACGAGCCACGCGAACATCGCGACGACGATCGCCGCGCGCACGAGGTTCGCGCGGCGGCGGTTCGGCGTCCACGCGCCGATCGAGTAGAACGCGAGGAACACCGCGATGTTGCCGACGAGCACCTCGGGGATGTGGGCGGTCACCGCCACGAAGTACGCGGCCGACACGATCGCCGTCACGATCCCCGGCCACCGGCGTCGCAGGGCGAGGGGCGCCGCCAGCACCGCGGCGTAGGCGATGCCCACCGCGAGCGGCGCCTGCGCCGCACCCCACAGACCGCCGATCGCCGACAGCGCCACGCTCACGAGCGCGAGCACGAAGACCCCGGCGGCGATCACCAGATCGACGCGCTGCTCGCGCCGCCCGAGCGGCAGCGGGCGCAGCGGCGGGGGAAGGGGGGACATCCCTCCAACCTATGGGCGGGCGATGCGCCGCGGCATCCCCCCTGCGGAGGAGAGGAGCGCGCGCACTTGACACGGCGCCGACGCGGACCGAGGCTCATCCTGCGCGCAGCCCGCGCGCCCGAGGCCGAGGAGTCGCCATGTCCGTTCCGCAGATGGTGTTCGTCAACGTCACCACCGAAGACCTCACCCGCAGCATCGCGTTCTATGAGGCGCTCGGCTGCCAGATCAACCCGCTGTTCACGGACGAGAACGCGGCGTGTGTGGTGTGGAGCGACACCGTGTTCTTCATGGTGCTGCGCCGCGACTTCTTCGCGACCTTCACCGACAAGCCCATCGGCGACCCGCGCGCCGAGGTGCAGACGATGATCGCGCTCACCCGCGACTCGCGCGAGCACGTCGATGCGACGCTCACGAAGGGTCTGGATGCCGGCGGCGTCGAGCCGCGCCCGGCTCAGGACCTCGGCTTCATGTACTCGCGCGACCTCGAGGACCCGGATGGCAACATCCTGTCGTTCCTGTGGATGGATCCGGCG
>NZ_MEGA01000091.1:8081-10652 GCF_001725695.1 Microbacterium sp. SCN 71-21 | reverse complement strand
CACCGCCGGTTCGGCGAGGACCTGGGCCGCGGCGAGTGCGCCGCCCATGCGGGGCACCATGGCCACGGCGAGCGCGGCGACCGTCGTCCCGACGCGCAAGGCGCGCGGGACGCGGCATCCGACCGTGACTGACCCGCGACGGGGTCGGACGTTGCGCCGCATGTCGGTGACGCGTCCGACCCCCTCGCACGGCCATTACCGTGGATGACATGACCGCTGTGCCCGACCCCCAGCCCACGACCCCGCTCGAACCGGCCGACCAGCGCCGTGCCGTCGCGGAGTCGCTCGGCGCCGACGACTTCAAGGCACTGTTCCGCGGGCACCCCGGTGGGGTCGCCGTGATCACCGCCGATGCGGGCGACGGACCCGTCGCGCTGACAGCGACGTCGGTCGCCTCGGTGAGCGCCGACCCGCCCCTGCTGATCTTCTCGGTCTCGGCCACGTCATCGGCGACGCCGACCATCATGGCCGCCGACACCGTCGTGGTGCACTTCCTCGACGTGCACGACCTCGACCTCGCACGCCTCGGCGCCACCAGCGGTGTCGACCGCTTCGCGGACACCGACGCCTGGTCGAAGCTCACCACGGGCGAAGCCGTCTACCACGGAGTGCGGGCGTGGGTGCGGTGCCGCATCATCAACCGGATGGATGCCGGCGGCTCCACCGTGATCGCCGCGCACGCTCTGCAAGCGAGCATCAACCGCGATGTCGCCGCGGGCGACCCCGGCGACGCGCTGGTGTACCACAACCGCACGTGGCACCGACTCGATGAGGCATCCCGCATCGACGGCCCCGTGCGCTGATCAGGCCCCGGGCGACCCGGCGTCGGTGATGCTGACGTCGGTGCGGTGGAAGTTCTGGAACGACCGCGACGCGGTCGGGCCGCGCTGCCCCTGGTAGCGGTTGCCGTACGCGCCGGAGCCGTAGGGGTTCTCGGCCGGCGACGACAGGCGGAAGAAGCACAGCTGGCCGATCTTCATGCCCGGCCACAGCTTGATGGGCAGCGTCGCGACGTTCGAGAGCTCGAGGGTCACGTGCCCGGTGAAGCCGGGGTCGATGAAGCCGGCGGTCGAATGGGTGAGCAGGCCGAGGCGTCCGAGCGACGACTTGCCCTCGAGGCGGGCCGCGATGTCGTCGGGCAGGGTGACGCGCTCGAACGTCGACCCGAGCGCGAACTCGCCCGGGTGCAGGATGAACGGCTCGTCGGGGGCGACCTCGATGAGACGGGTCAGCTCGGGCTGATCGACCGCCGGATCGATGAACGGGTACTTGTGGTTGTCGAACAGCCGGAAGTAGCGGTCGAGGCGCACGTCGACGCTCGACGGCTGCACCATCGAGGCATCCGAGGGCTCCAGGCCGATGCGGGCGGAGTCGAGTTCAGACCGGATGTCGCGATCGGAGAGCAGCACGCGATCAGCGTAGCCGCCGGGCGCGGTTGCTATGCTGGCGAGGCGCCGTCAGGCGTCATCCCGGCGGTCACGCCGCCTCGGGGCTGTAGTTCAATGGCAGAACTTCTGCTTCCCAAGCAGACAGCGCGGGTTCGATTCCCGTCAGCCCCTCCACCTTCTACACCTATATCGCCCGCGATAACTCTCGGGTACCCTGGCGCCGTGGACATCAGGGCGCAACGGGAAGCGGCGGGCATGAGTCAGTCGCAGCTCGCTCTGGCCTCCCAGGTCTCGCAACCCAACCTCTCGGCCTACGAGAACGGTCGTCGTTCGCCCAGTGGCGCCGTCGTCGAACGCATTCGCACAGCACTCGCCGCGACGGCCTCCGAGCGCGTCGCTCGCCACCGCGACGAGATCCTGAGGCTCCTCCCCGCGTACCACGCGACGACCCCGCGGCTCTTCGGTTCCGTCGCCCGCGGCAGCGCCCACGGGGCATCCGATGTCGATCTGCTCGTCGACTTCACCGACGAGGCCACGCTGCTCGACGAGGTCGGTTTGCGCATCGCCCTCACCGACCTCCTGCAGGTGGAGGTCGACGTCGTTGGGGCGGATGCGTTGCACGGCGATATCCGCGAGCGCATTCTGCGCGAGGCAGTCGCGCTGTGACCGCGCGCGATGCGCAGAAGGCGCATGATGCCGCACGACGGGTGGTGGCGGTGTGTGACGTGCTCGCTGAGATCGTGGCGGGCGGGCAAGACGCCTTCGTCGCAGACCTGCGTGCGCAATGGGCAGCAGAGATGGGTCTCATCCGCATCGGCGAGGCCATCGGACGCATCCCACCTGCTATTCGCGAGCGGTTCGACGGGCAGCCATGGCGGCAGATCATCGACATGCGCAACTTTGCCGCGCATCAGTACGACGATCTCGATCCACGCCGCGTCTGGCGCACTCTCGTGCGCGACATCCCGGCGCTCCGGGCTTACCTCATTGAGGTGCTGATCGCGGGTGTCGTCGACTGACGCCCTCACCCGTGCGCGAGCAGCTGCAGTCCGGCGGTCAGCACACCGAGCAGGGCCTCCGCGCCCAGGGCGACGAGCCGCTGCCACCAGGCGAGGCGCAGCCTGCGGATCGCGAGGTACCCGATCACGACCAGGGCGAGCAGCAGAGCGGCGGCGGCCGCGAC
>NZ_MEGA01000091.1:0-8056 GCF_001725695.1 Microbacterium sp. SCN 71-21 | reverse complement strand
CAGAAGCACCGCCGGAAGCGCCACCGCACCGAGAGCACCGAAGCTGGTGGCCGCGGCGCTGCGCAGCTCGCGCGCGCTCATCAGCCGCTCGTGCACGACGAGGTGGGAGATGACGTCGGCGGTGAACACGGCGAAGATCGTGCCGAGCACGGTGACGAGCAGTGTCACGAGCGCGTTCAGTGCGTCGTGTTCGCCGTGGCTCGCGAGCGTGACGACGACGGCGAGCGCCGCGAAGGTGACGTAGATGCGCTCCTTGAGGGCGCGGGCGCGTTCGTCACGGGATGCGTCGTGGTCGCTCATGCGCCGACGATATCGCCGCCGCGGCGAACGACCTACCGGCCCTCCCCGGCACCGCGCAAGGGCGGCTCGTGCACAGGCTGCGCAGGCATGATCGAGGAATGACCTTCCCGGTGCGTCACATCTCCCAGACCATCGATCGCGACCCGGCGATCGTCGCCGAGTTCGCGGGCACCTACGAGAATCTGCCGCGGTGGGCGGCGGGCCTCAGCAGCGGGGTGTGTCAGCACGGCGGCCGGTGGCGCACCGACTCGCCCATGGGCGAGGTCGAGGTGGTCTTCACCGCCCCTGTCGAGCTCGGCATCCTCGATCACGACGTCGTCTTCCCCGATGGCACGATCGTGCAGAACTCGCTGCGGGTGCTGCGCAACGCCGACGGCGCCGAGGTCGTCTTCACCCTGTTCCAGTACCCGGGCGTGAGCGACGAGGCGTTCGAGGCCGACGCGACGGCCGTGGCCGCCGACCTCGCTCGCCTTCGCGAGCTGCTCGAGGGCGACGTCTGACGCGGCCGCGGAGGCCGCGGCATCCACTCTCTCCCGCGCCGGGAGACGACGCATCCCCCGACGCCGAGGCGGCCGGGGGATGCGACGTTCGGGGTCAGCGCTCGATGTGGTCGAGGTGCAGCATGCGCGACAGGTTCTTGTCGAGCTCGTCGTCCTGGAAGATCTTCTTCCAGTCGTCCTTGATGATCGACTCGCGGCCGTAGTCCATCGCGATCAGGCACGCGTCGCTGAACGGGTTGTCGCCGCGCAGGCCGTTGGCGAGGGCCACCTGGGTGTGGCCGTACAGGATGCTGCGGGCCGCCGCCTCGGGCACGCCCATGGTGTGCACGGCCTCGTGCAGCGACTCGTTCAGCAGCGCCCCGATCATGCAGGCGATCGTCTCGACGAGGGTCGGCTCGAGCTGGGCGAGCTGCTTGATCGTCACGTAGTGCACGTCGATGACGGGCGCGTAGATGGCGCGCACGGTCGCGTCGAGGATCGCCTTCTTGGCCGGGTCGTCCGACTCGATCGCGGCGATGGCGTCCTGCGGGGCGGCGATGCCGCCGAACGTGTCGGCCCACTCCTCGGGGGTCTGACGCTGCAGGAAGATCGACGGGTGGCAGGGGTGGGCGACCGCGCGGATGACCTCGGCGCGGTCGGTCAGCAGGCCCGCGTAGGCGGCGGCCGGGTCGAGGGTGAGGGCGATCGAGCCCTCCTTCATCAGCGGCACGAGCTGCGCGGTCACCGACTGCAGGGCAAGATCGGGCACGGCGTACACGACGATGTCGGCGTCGGCGACGGCCTCGGCCGCGTCGGTGAGGGTGCGGCCCGCGTCGAGCGTGCGCTGCTGACCGGCGGGCGAGTTCTCGACGTACCAGACGGTGTGGTCGGTCTTCACGAGGTTGTTGGACACACGCATGCCCATCTTCCCGCCGGCCCCGATGACCGCGATCTTGTACGTGTCGGTCGCAGTGGTGCTCATAGTGTGCTCCTCAGATAGTCGAGTGTGGTGCGGGTCCAGTCCCGCTCGGTGCGGGTCGTCGACTCCTCGTCGCCCTGCCAGGGCAGCCAGTGTTCGACGATCTCGTTGATGCCGCGCTCCCGCGGACGTACCGCGCGCAGCAGGTCGGGGTAGTTGTGCAGGCCCTCGCCCATGCGCGCGCCCGAGTAGGTGAAGCCCACCCAGCCGTCCTGGCGCGCGAACGCGAAGTCCTTCACGTGCACGTTCACGACGTGCGGGGCGGCGACCGCGATGCAGTCGCCGGGGGTCTCGAGGCGGGCGACGACGTTCGCCGGGTCGAGGCAGACGCCGATCACGGGGCTCTCGGCGCCCTCGACGACGGCGACGAGGTCGCGGGTCGCGACCTGCTCGTACGTCTCGAGCGCGAGCGTGACTCCGGCGGACTCGTACTCGGGAAGGGTCTCCCCGAGCCACGCGATCGCCTGGGCGGTCGAGTCGGGCCGTGTCGTCGGCGAGTAGAGCATGCTGCGCACGAGCGTCGCGCCGAACAGGTCGGCGAGGTGCAGGTAGCGTCGCAGCGTCGCGGCGTCGACGCCCTTGGTGCCGAGCTCGATGGTGAGTCCGAGGTCGCGAGCGGATGCCGCGGCATCCGCCACGCGCGCGTCGTCCCAGGTGTCCAGCGGCGCGTAGTCGCAGATCTGGAACAGGTCGACGCCCGACTCCTTGGTGGCGACGAACGCCTCCTCGAGGGTCATCGGGCGGCTCACCCGGTCGGAGAGCTGCCAGAAGAACGCATAGGTGCTGAGGCCGAACATCACGCCCCCCGTCGGGCGGTCGCGAGAGCGGATGCCTCGTCGAGCACGGCCTCGAGCGCGGCCGGGTCGTGTGCGAAACGGCCGAGGAAGAGTCCGTCGACGCCGTCGCCGAGCCGGGCGAGGAGGCCGGGGCCGGCAGACCCGCCGTAGATCACCCGCGAGCCGGCGCGGCCGGGGAGCGACGCGAGCGCCTCGCGCAGCGCGGCGATCACCGTCACGATGTGCGCATCCGGGGCGGGCGCGGGGGCGCCGATCGCCCACACCGGCTCATACGCGGCGATCACCGGTCCGTCGGGGGCGTCGGCGAGGTCGGTGTGCAGCTGGGCGACAGTGGCGCGGGCGGCGGAGGCGGCATCCGTCTCGATCGTCTCCCCGATGCACAGCACCGGGGTCACGCCGTGGGCGAGCGCGGCGGCGGCCTTCGCGGCCACCACGTCGTCGGTCTCCCCGAACAGCCGACGGCGTTCGGCGTGGCCGATCTCGGCGAGCGAGACGCCTGAGTCGGCCAGCTCGGCCGCGGTGATCTCCCCCGTGTACGCGCCGACGCCGTAGGCGGATACATCCTGCGCGCCGATCGCGACGGGAGTGCCCGCGAGCGCAGCCCGCGCGTCGGCGATCTGCAGGTAGGTGGGGATGACGAACACGTCGACCGCGCCGGCCTGCACGGCGTCGTGACGCGCCACGCGCGCCGCGACGTCGGCGAACCAGTCGCGCGCCTGCTGCCTGCCGAAGTAGGCCTTCAGGCTCACCCCCACCGTGACCGTGCTCATCAGCAGGAGCCGGTGGTCTCGTACTGTCCGATGACGGCGACCTTCTCGGCCGACGCGCTGGTCTCGTCGAAGCGGTACGTGAGCCACTCCTTGACGAGACGGCGGGCGAGCTCGATGCCGACGACGCGCTGGCCCATCGTGAGCACCTGCGCGTTGTTCGAGAGCACCCCGCGCTCGACCGAGAACGAGTCGTGCGCGGTCACGGCACGGATGCCGGCGACCTTGTTCGCCGCGATCGCCACACCGAGACCGGTGCCGCAGATGAGCAGCGCACGGTCGGCCTCGCCGCGGGCGACGAGCTCCGCGGCCTGCACGGCGACCTTCGGGTACGCGGTGTGCCCGTCTGCGTCCACGCCCACATCGACCACCGACGCGACGCCGTCGTTGTTCTCGAGATCGCGCTTGAGGATCTCCTTGTAGTCGAATCCGGCGTCGTCGGATCCGACGACGATGCGCAGCGGCTCAGGCATGGGCTTTCCTTTCGATGCGGTCGGCCAGGAGTGCGCCGACGGAGGTCGCGATGAGCGCGAGCGAGATCGCGCCCGGGTCGGGGGTGCCGACGCTGTTCATGCCGTGCGTGCGGGCACGGCCCATGCGCGGCAGCAGGTCGGCGGTCGCCTCGGCGGCGGTGGTGGCGGATGCCGCGGCCACCTGCCAGGCGTCGAGGAAGTCGTCTCCGGCGGCGATGCGCGCCGTGAGGGTCTCGGTCAGCGGCAGGAGCGCGTCGACGAGCGTCTTGTCGCCGATCTCGGCCTTGCCGTAGTCGGTCACGCCCTTCGCGCCGGCGGCGACGCCCGCGGCGACCGCGGCCGCCTCCGGACGTCCGGTGTCGCCGAGCGACCCGGCGATCGCGGTGAGGATGACGCCCCAGAGCGCGCCCGAGGTGCCGCCGGCCTTGTCCGACCAGCCGTCGGCGGCCTGCGCGAGCACCGTTCCGGCGCCGGCGCCCGCCTGGGCTGCCGCACGACCCGCGGCGAGGGCGGCGTGGGAGCCGCGCTGCATGCCGATGCCGTGGTCGCCGTCTCCGGCGATCGCGTCGATGCGGCCGAGCTCGTCGACGTTCTGGTCGATCGTGGCGACGATCGTCTCGAGCACCGCGACGACGGTCTCGGCGAGAGCCACAGACTCGGCGTCGCCGGGGGTCAGCACGACCTCCGCGACAGGCGCCTCGTCCGGGGCATCCGACAGCTCGACCGCGCCGACCGAGCCGCGTCGGTAGGCGGGCGTGTCGACCGGCGTCTCCCACAGGTCGGCGAGCTCGTCGTCGAGCCAGTACAGGGTGAGCGAGAGCCCCGCCATGTCGAAGCTCGTGCAGTACTCGCCCACGTGGGCGTCGATGACGGTGAGTCCGGCTGCCTCGAGCAGTGCCGAGATGCGCCCGTAGACGACGAACATCTCCTCGTACTTCACCGAGCCGAGGCCGTTGAGAATGGGGATGACGCGCCCGTCGGCGCCGTCCGGCACCTCGGCGAGCAGGCGCTCGACGAGAAGGGCGGCGAGCTCGTCGGCCGAGGGGATGTCGACCACGTCGATGCCGGGCTCGCCGTGGATGCCGAGGCCGACCGCCATCTTCCCCTCGGGGACGGTGAACAGCGGCTCGGGGGCACCCGGCAGCGTGCAGCCGGTGAAGGCGACGCCGAACGAACGGGTGCGGTCGTTCGCGAGCCGCGCCACGCGGGCGACCTCGGCGAGCGGGTAGCCCGCCGCCGAGGCCGCACCGGCGGCACGGAACACGGTGAGGTCTCCGGCGATGCCGCGGCGCTTGTGGCGCTCGGCGAGCGGGGCGCTCGCGACATCGTCGGTGACGGTGACGGTCTCGCAGGCGATGCCTTCGGCGCGCAGCCGCTCCTGGGCGGCGTCGAAGTTGAGCACATCGCCGGCGTAGTTGCCGTAGGAGAGGAACACCCCGCCGCCGTTGTCGGCGGCTCGGGCGACCGAGAGCACCTGCTGCGTCGAAGGTGACGCGAACAGGTTGCCCATGGCCGCACCGTGCGCGAGTCCGGGTCCGACGAGACCTCCGAAGGCGGGGTAGTGGCCCGAGCCGCCGCCCACGACGAGAGCGACCTGGCCCTCGGGGGAGACGGCGCGGCGCACGACGCCACCGGAGATCTTCCGCACGTAGCGGGGATGGGCGGCGACGAAGCCGTCGACCATCTCGTCGGCGAACTCGGCAGGGGTGTTCCAGAGGCGGGTCATCGCGCGTTCTCCTCCACGGCGTCGGTCTGCGGCGCGACGGCTGCCGTGGCGCGCAGCTTCGCGTCACGACGCGCGAGCGAGACGACGAGCACGGCCGAGAGCAGCATGAAGACGCCGACGAGGATCATCGGGACCTGGTAGCCGCCCGTCCAGTCGTGCACCGCACCGGTGATGTACGGCGCGCTGAAGCCCGCGATGTTGCCGATCGTGTTGATGAGCGCGACACCGGCGGCGGCTGCGGCCCCCGTGAGGAAGCGCGTCGGCAGCGTCCAGAAGTTCGGCAGCGCGGCGAAGATCGACATGGCCGTGAGGCCGATGACGGCGATCGTCGCAGCGGGCGAGCCGGCGTAGAGCGCGAGCGGGATGGTGACGGCGCCGACGACCGCGGGGATCGCGATGTGCCACGTCTTCACGCCGCGCTTCGAGGCGTCGCGCGACCAGAAGTACATCGCGATGGCGGCCGGCACGTACGGGATCGCCGTGATGAGTCCGGTCTGGAAGACGTCGAACTTCGTGCCCGCGGCATCCTGGAAACCCTTGATGATCGTCGGCAGGAAGAACGCCAGCGCGTACAGGCCGTAGATGAAGCCGAAGTAGACGAGCGAGAGCACCCACACGCGACCCGACTTGAAGGCGAACTTCACCGAGGTGTGCTTGGCGGCGGCGCCGGTCTCGACCTTCTCCGCGTCAAGGGCCGTCGTCAGCCACGACTGCTCGTCGCGGGTCAGCCACTTCGCTTCGGTGGGCTTGTCCTTCAGGTAGAACCAGGCGATGACACCGACGACGATCGCGGGGATCGCGACGCCCAAGTACATGAAGCGCCAGCCCTCGAGGCCGAAGAAGACCCCGTGCTGCTGGATGAGCGCACCGGCGAGCGGCGCACCGATGACGGTGGTCAGCGGCTGGGCGAGGTAGAAGAGCATCAGGATGCGGCTGCGGTAGGCGGCCGGAACCCACATGCTCAGGAAGAGGATCGCTCCGGGGAAGAAGCCCGCCTCGGCGACACCGAGGAGGAAGCGCAGCGCGACGAGCTGCTCGAAGTTCTGCACCCACGTGAACAGGAGCGCCACGATGCCCCAGCTGACCATGATGCGGGCGAGCCAGCGGCGCGCTCCGAAGCGGTGCAGGGCGAGGTTCGAGGGCACCTCGAGGATGATGTATCCGATGAAGAAGACGCCCGAGGCGAAACCGAACTGAGCGGCGCTGAGCGCCAGGTCGGTGTTCATGCCGTTGGGGGCGGCGAACCCGATCGCGGTGCGATCGAGGTAGTTGATGAAGAACATCAGCGCGACGAACGGTACGAGGCGCACTGCCACCTTGCGGATGGCTGACCGGGCGATCGGGTTCGCCTCGGTGGTGGGTCGTGTGTCCACATTGACTCCTGGCAAATCAGCGTTGATCTGTGACTGCTGTCACGGTTGGACAGTTTGGCAAACCGGTTGACCAATTGCAAGACGGAATTTCCGGATGCCTCGGATCACTCCGCGACGACGGCATGCCGACGCGACCCCTCCGGCCGGCGAGGAGAGGCATCGCGGGCATCTCGCCGCTATCGGGTGATCTCGGCCTTGAGGCGATGCGTGGCGGTCGCCATGTGGTCGGCCATCGCCGCCGCAGCCCCGTTCTCATCGCCACGGGCGACCGCGGCGAGAACGGCCGCGTGCTCCTCGATGGCGGTCGCGACGCTGTCGTCGTCGTGCACGGCACGATTCGCATACACGTGCAGCAGCGAGCGCACGACGTGCAGCAGGTCGATGAGGGTCGCGTTGTCGGCCGATTCGGCCAGCGCCTGGTGGAACTTTCGATCGGCCACCGCGAATGCGGCGTAGTCGTCGCGGGCCGCGCGCATCTCGTCGAGATGCCCCTGAACCCGCGAGATTGCGGCGTTCTCTGCCCGGGATGCCGCCAGTCGGGCGACGTACGTCTCGAGCCCGGAACGCAGCTCGAGCAGCTCGACGGTGTTGTGCTCGCTGATCAGCAGGCCCCAGCGGAGGGTCTGCGGCAGCAGCTCGCTCGCCGCGCCGCGGAGGTACGTTCCCGACCCCGGACGCACGTCGACGATGCCGAGGATCTCGAGCGCCGCGAGCGCCTCACGCACCGCGGACCGCCCGACCCCGAGGGTCGCGGCGAGCTGACGCTCGGGAGGGAGTCGGGTGCCGGGGGCGACCTGCCCGCCCGTGAACAGATCGAGGAGGCGCCGGGCGACCTCGGTCACGGGGGTTCCCGTCGGCAGCGCGACCAGCGAGGCGGCGATGTCCTCGGCACGATCGGACGGGTAGGCGGGCATGCAGACACGATACCGGGGAGAGGCGGACTTGAAATTGGTCAACCGGTTTGTCAATAATGTTCGCGGTGTCCGCCCGGGACATCCGACGACAGTGCCGTCACGATGCGGAGGACGAAGTGGCCATTCTTGCCTGGGATGAGTTGGATCAGCGTGCGGTGGATGCGGCGCGGGTGTTGGCGGCGGATGCGGTGGAGAGGGTCGGGAACGGTCATCCGGGGACGGCGATGAGCCTGGCGCCGGTGGCGTAT